>CAXTSK010000111.1:0-8903 GCA_964246655.1 uncultured Pyrinomonadaceae bacterium | reverse complement strand
GTTCTTGCGGCGACTAGGCTGCACTCTCATTGTCTAGTCTCTCCTTCCCTTAAAAGGGGGCCACAATCTTTTCGTCCCCGCGCCTCTGTGCGAAGCGGAAGCCGCTAGAGCGGCTGCCACGTGGCGGGCATGGGGCCGCTGCCGTTCGATGGGCTGAAAGTGAGTTGCGTCCTGTTACTGCCGTCCGGGTTCATGATGTAAATCTCGTACATGCCGCCGGGGCTCTCGCTCTGCGTGGTTATCTTCGAGCCGTCGGGCGACCACGCGGGGCCGAAGTCGTCAACTCCGTTGAAGGTGAGGCGCGTCTGGCCCGAACCGTTGGCGTTCATCACCCAAATCTCCTCGCTCTGGATGCGGAAACTGATGAAGGCTATCTTCGAGCCGTCGGGCGACCAGACGGGGTTGTAGTTACCCGCCCCGTTGTTCGTGATGTTCGTCTTGCCCGTGCCGTCCGGGTTCATCACGTAGATGTCGTCGTAGTCGGTCGAGAAGGCTATCTTCGAGCCGTCGGGCGACCAGGCGTAGCTGAAATCGTCGCCCGCGTTGTTCGTCAGGTTCGCGAGGCCGGTGCCGTCCGGGTTGACGGAGTAAATCTCGTAGTTGCCGTCGCGGGCGCTGATGAAGGTGATCTTTGAGCCGTCGGGCGACCACGCCGCGCCGAAGTCCTGCGCGGAGTGGTTAGTCAGGCGGGTCTGCGCGGTGCCGTCGGCGTTCATCACGTAGATTTCCTGGTTGCCGTCGCGGTCGCTGACGAAGGCTATCTTCGAGCCGTCGGGTGACCAGGCGGGGCCGTAGTCGCCCGCCGCGTTGTTCGTGATGTTCGTCTGGCCGGTGCCGTCCGGCTTCATGACGTATATGTCGTGCGGGCCGTAGGTGATTCCGGCCGAGTAGGCGAGCTTCGTCCCGTCGGGCGACCAGACGGGCGCGTAGTCTTCGAGCCCCGAACCCGTGAGCATCTTGCGGCCCGTGCCATCCGCCCTCATCGAGAAGATTTCGTTGCCGAGGGAGTTCCTATCGCTCAAGAAGGCTATCTTGTTACCCGCGGGCGAGGTCGCGCCGCCGTATTCGCCCGCGAGGTTGTTCGTGAGGTTTGTCTGGCCGGTGCCGTCGGCGTTCATGACGTAAACTTCCGCGTTGCCGTCGCGCCAGCTCGTGAACGTGATCTTCGAGCCGTCGGGTGTCCAAGCGTGGCCGCCCTCGCCCGCGTCGTTTGAGGTGAGGCGCGCGAGGTTAGTGCCGTCCGCGTTGACGACGAAGATCTCGTCGTTGTAGACCGCGGGCGAGCAGCCGTAGGGGCAGTGACTTATAAACGCGATGCGGTTGCTGTCGGGGGCCCAGATGGGGAACTCGCTCCACCAGTCGTTGCTGCTCGTCGCGGTGTGCTGGTTCGTGCCGTCGGCGTTTATCACGCCTATCTCGTAGCCGCCATTGCTCGTGTAGGCGAGCTTCGTCCCGTCGGGCGACCACTTCGGGTTGTAATCCAGGGACGCGCCGGTCGTCAGTTGTGCTTGGCCCGAGCCGTTGGCGTTCATCACCCAGACCTTGTCGTACCCTGTGCCCTGCTGACTGATGAAGGCTATCTTCGTCCCGTCGGGCGACCACTCGGGCGTGCGCTCGTAGGCCGTGTTGTTCGTGAGCCTCGTGGCGCTGCCGCCGCCCGCGTTCACGACGTAGACCTCCGGGTTGCCGTCGCGTTCGCTGATGAAGGCGAGCTTGGTGCCGTCCGGCGACCAGACCTGATCCGCGTCGCGCGCCGCGTTATTGGTGAGGCGCGTCTGGTTCGTGCCGTCGGCGTTCATGACATATATCTCCTCGTTGCCATCGCGCTGGCTGACGAAGGAGAGTTTCGAGCCGTCGGGCGACCAGAGGACGTTGTAGTCATACTGTGTCGTAAGCTGCGCGACGCCGCTGCCGTCGGCGTTCATGACGAAGACGGACGAGTCCCTGTTCGTGTACTGCTCGAAGGC
The DNA here is from genome assembly GCA_964246655.1 of uncultured Pyrinomonadaceae bacterium. Classification (GTDB taxonomy): domain Bacteria; phylum Acidobacteriota; class Blastocatellia; order Pyrinomonadales; family Pyrinomonadaceae; genus QHXN01. Next base: position 6,936 of record CAXTSK010000111.1, on the reverse strand, counting down.
GAGTCTGCTCTGCGGGCGATAGAGCAGGCGGTTCGGCGACCCTGTCCCGGGGCTGACGACGTGCCCCGTCGTGGCGCTGCTCGTCAGCGCGAGTGTCACGTCCGCGGGCGTGTCGCTCGGGTTCCCGCTCAGGTAACGGGCGACCACTCCGGCCGTGTAGGCGGCGGCCATCGAGGTGCCCGAGCGCAGGCTCGTCGCCGTGTCGTCGAACCAGTTCGCCGACTCCACGTTGACGCCGGGCGCAAAGAGGTCTAACACGGAGCCGAAGTTGGAGAAGACGGCGCGGGTGTCGAACTGATCCACCGCGCCGACCGTCACCGCCTCGGGCACGCGGGCAGGGGAGCGGGTGCCGGCGTTGAGGTTGTTGTTCCCGGCGGCGACCACCGAAGTCACCCCGCTCGCCACCAACGAGCTTACGGCGTTGTCGAGCGTCGGACTGCCCGCGGCCGAGATGCTGAGGAGCGCCGCCGACGGCGTGGTGTGATTCGCCGCCACCCAATCTATGCCCGCGACCACCTGCGACACGGGGCCGGTGTTACTACAGTTCAGGATGCGCACGGCCTTGAGCTGCGCGCCCTTGGCGACGCCGAAGGTCGAGCCGCCGACTATCCCGGCGATGTGGGTGCCGTGCCCGAAGCAGTCCTGCCCGTTCTGCCCGTCCCCGACGAAGTCCGCGGCGACCGAGGCGCGCCCGCCGAACTCCTGATGGGTCGTGCGTATGCCGCTGTCGATGACGTAGACGTTCACGCCCGTCCCCGAGTTGAAGTAGGTGTAGGTCGTGTCGAGCGGCAGGTCTCGCTGGTCTATGCGGTCGAGGCCCGCGGGGGCGTTCTGCTGGACGGTCGCGCCTTCGACTTCGGAATCCTGCTCGACGAAGGCGACGCGCGGGTCGCGGCTAAGGCTGCGCGCCTCCTCCTCGGACATGTACGCGGCGAAGCCGCGGACGGCGTGCTCGTACGTGAACCTCAGCTTGCCGCCCCGCTCGGCGGAGAGCGACTCCGCCAGCTCCGCCACGTCGCGGCGGCCGACCGTGTCGTTAAAGACGACGATGTACTGTCCGGGGATGGCCTTCTCGTTCCGGTGTATGACCCCACCGCGAGAGTCTTGGGCCCGCGTCGGCGGGGATAGCAGGGAGAGAGAAACCAACGAGGCGGTGAGCAGCAGGGCGGCCATTCTCTTCATGATTCTTCCTTTTCTTCCTGTCTCGGCCGAGGGGCATCGGCCGCAATCACTTTGTTGAAGGCGGCGCGCGAGCGCACGCCGCCGCCGCAGACCGGCGCGACGCTCGCTACGGCTGCCACGTATTCGGGCTGTAGTCGATTGTGTTGTTGGTCAGGCGCGTCTGGTTCGTGCGGTCGGCGTTCATCATCCACACGTCGCCGTCGCGTATGAAGACGACCTTGCCGATGCCGCCCGTGCCGCTCAGCCTGATTAGCAGAACGTTGGGCGAGCCCGTTCCGGGGTTTAGAACCTTGTCCGCGCTCGCGAAGCTGTTGAGCGCGACGCTGTAGTGATTCGGTATCGCGCGCGCGCTCCGATGAACGTCGGCGGCTTTGACGGGGGCTGTGGCGCGCGTGTAGTGGGAGCAGCCGAAGGGCAACAAGCGCGCCTCGAGACGGCAGGCTTCTCATGGGCGTGTCCTCACGCTCGGCCGTAGTGACCGAGAATGATTAGGAGAGTCAGCTCACTGTGCAGGGAAGATTGCGCGTGGTAAGCGTCGGCTCTCGAAAGTAAGGTTGAGCCACCGCCGCGCTTGCGCTAGAATGCAGGACTTGCAGAGACGATGCATCCGCCTGCGCAAATTGCGATGGTGGGTGTCTTGTCGAAGTGGGCTCCGTCATGACCGCCAAGTAATGACGGAGCCTTCTTCTTTTTTTACGGGGACGCGCGCCGCCTCGGCCGACCGCGCCGTCAGACGCGAGAGCTGAGGGCGACAGACCCTAACTCAGACACAGAGTTACTAACAGCGAGATGAGTTGCGACGAGTTAGACAGTCATGGGGTAAACCGGACTCCTTGATGTGCCGGGAATGAGGAGGGAGATCCTTGTGTAAGGATGCCTTATTTCCCGGGTGTAACTTCTGAGATGTACTTTCCGCGAAATCTCAAGCAGTGGTGCAAGGGCAACTTTGGGTGTCCTTTAGGGCAATGAGCGCTGGGGGAATTCTAACAAGACTTGCTAGGGGTGATGCTGCTTATACACTCCTGCCTTCGCGGTTGTCAATTATTTTTTTGCCTACATCCGGCGTCCCGGCGTCGGTCCCTTTCTATGAAAGGGGCTGTCGAGAAAAACTTCCCCGTGCCGGCCGGTAAAGACGCTTTCCTGACCAGCCAGCCCCATCTGTCCCGGTAGCCAGGCGGTCCTGTTTCAAAAACCGCTACTGGGATATAGTCCATCCTTCTCGACCATCCTACACTCTGATAGCTGTTGATTCATGAGACGTAACTCCTCGCTCTTCAAGTGGCGCCACTACGCGCCCGATATCATCCTGCTCTGTGTTCGTTGATACCATCTGACGCACCAAAGGATGATCGTCGGCTCGAAGTGACGCCATTTGAACGAGGACTTATTTTGCTTCAAGAGTATGATTCCCGGAGGGGGCTGACTGAGCTAAAGGTTGGATTATAGCTGCGGAAGCAATTCCTGCAACACAGCCTCAAGTAGTCGTAGACCTTTAAAATCTTCGTTGAAACTTGAAGAGAAGAAGAGTACATTGCTTCCGTCTTAGCCCACTCCTTACACCTTTCTTTGTCGAGTTCTCATTTGATCGTCTACGTTTATGATGCGACCTCGTGCAATCGGCCTCTGCCTCATCCTCCTCTTCATGCTTTCGAGAACGTGTACGGCCGTGCAGGCGGGCGCGGCCCTCACGGGTCTGGTGACCGACCAGAACGGCGCCGTGGTGGAAGGGGCCGTCGTCGAGGCGCGCGGCTTAGAGAACGGGCGCACGGCGAGTACGAAGACAGACTCGTCCGGCAAATATGAACTGGACGAGTTGGAACCCGGGGACTACCGCGTCTCGGTCAACCGGGCGGGCTTTGCCGTCTCGGCGAAGAGTATTCCTCTGCGCGCCGCGGTCATGACCAGCGCGGACTTTCTGCTCGTGCCGGGCGTCATCGAGGACAGTGTGACGGTCACGGCCGGCAGGGGCAGCACGCGTCCGGCATCCGACACTCCGCAGTCCGTCACAGTCGCTACGGCAACCGAGGTCGAAGCGCGCCGCCCGGCGTCCGTGATGCAGGCGCTAGAGCGGGCGCCCAACCTGCTGTCGGTCGGCGCTAACCCTTTGGCAGCGCGCCCGCGCCTGCGCGGTTTGAGTTCGAACCGCCTGCTCCTCGTCGTGGATGGCGAACGGCTCAACAACGTGCGCAGCGACCCGTTCTCCGGCATCTCGCCCGCAATCATAGACGTGACGCAAGTGGAGTCGGCCGAGGTGCTGGCGGGCGCGGGTTCGAGCCTGTACGGCTCGGACGCAATCGCCGGTATCATCAACCTCGTAACGAAGCCCCCCGCACGGACGGAACGAGGGATAAATCTGGGCGTGCGCCTCGACGCCGACGCGCGCAGCAACGGCTTTTTCAGGCGCGCGGCGGCGACCATCAGCTTGAGCAGCCCGCGAGCCGCCGTGCGGGTCGGCGGCTCCCTGTTCCGGCTGGACAATTACCACGCGGGCGGCGGCAGGATACGGCTTGAAGAGGTCGCGCGCTTCGGGGAGTTTGCGAACGAGTTGGGGAACGCGACGAACAACAACGTCGCGCGGACGTTCGCCGTCTGGCAACTGCCCGGCGGCGGTGAAGTCCCGAACGGGCGTGGGCACGGCTCTTACGGCCGGCTCGACCTGCGACTCTTCCCGCGGCCCGGCCAGAGTATCAGGTACAGCCAGTTCAACAGCCGACACGGGGAGATCGGCTTCGCCTTCATGGCGCCGCCGTTCGACGTGCGCGAACAGTCGAACCGCTTCCGGCGACTCGACAAATATAGCCTGCGGTATGCGGGCGACGGCCTCACACGCCGGCTGCCGCGCGTAAGCGTCGGCGTCTACTTCCAGCGATACTCCTTCCCGGATGACAACCTCACCTCCTCCATAGACCTCGGCAGCAGTTGGACTCTCGCCGCAAGCGCGGGCGACCCGTCCGTCACGGTTCCGGTGCTGACCGGCCGCGCCTCCACCTTCACGCCGGCCAACTTCACCGACGGGGTGAGCACGACGACCTCATACGGGGCCGAGGCTCAGGCTACTTTCGTCCCGTTCAAGAGGGCGTTGCTGACGACGAGCCTCGGCCTCCTGCGCGACGCCTCGGCCGACCAATTCTCGCGCTACGACTTCTCGGCAGCGACGCACAGTCCGCAGAACTTCGTCAGCGGGCGCGCGACGACACCCGACTCCACCTACCGCAACCTCGGCTGGTCGAACCTGTTCGAATACGAGCCTCACCACAGGCTGCGCCTGAGCGGTGGGCTACGCATTGACGACTGGCGCACGGAGGCGAAGGTCACGCCCGGGTTCCCGCTCAGCACGGAGGCGTCGATACTGGCAGCCTCCTTCGAACCTCTCAGGGCGCGGCTGGGTGCGGTCGATGTCGCCGGGGCGGAAGGCGTGCTCGGCCTCGTCAGCGGCGCGGGCGGTATCAGGACGAGTAAGACGAGCGTGACGGGCAACGCGGGGGCCGTGCTGCGCCTGCCGGGCGGACTCAACCCTTACATCCGCTGGGCGACGAGTTACAGGGAGCCCGGCGTGACGGAACGGTATCTGCTGCGCGACTTCGGCGATCCCACCTTCAGCGTGCTGATAATTCCCAACACGGCTTTAAGGCCGGAGAGGGGTGATGACTACGAAGCCGGTGTGAAGATTCAGCGCGAGCGCTGGAACGCCTCGCTCGGGTACTTCCGCAACAACCTGCGCGACTTCATCCGCAGCGAGTTCGCGCCCGCCCTGTTCGTGCCCGCCGACCCTGCGCGCGGGCTGGAAGCGCTCTCGCCGTCATTCCCGTTTCACGGGGTGCTCTACGTGCAGCGCGCCAACACCGCGCGCGCGCGCATACAGGGCTTCGAGGCGGCCTACGAGGCGAGCGTCTCACTCGGAGCCGCGGGCAGCGTTACTCCCTTCGGCACGCTCGGCTGGCTGAAGGGCTCGAACCTGACGCCGGACGAGAACGCGCGCGTCATCATACGCAGCTTTTACAACCGCGCCGACACGCCCGTACCTCTGCGCGGCTCGGAGCAGGACACGCCGCTGACCGGCGTCGCCCCGTTCGGCGGATTCTTCGGGGCGCGCTACAGTGACCGGCGGGGCGGTTGGGTGGGCGAGTACGAAGCTGAGTACCGCGCGCGCACGACCCGCGCCGACCCGGCCGACCTGGCGACGCCCATCTCGACGCAGTACGGTTCCTTCGCGAGCCTGAGCCCGTTCGTCAAACAGGCGCTACGCGCCGGCTACAACTTTCGCCGTGAGCAGTACCGCGTGCTCTTAACCCTCGGGATTGATAACCTGACCGACCGGCTCTACTTCGAGCCTTTCCAGACGGCCCCCGCGCCGGGTCGTTCATTCGTCTTCGGGCTGACCCTGGACGTGTTAGACCTCCTGCGCCACTGAACATGAAGCGACACCTGATAATCATGGGCGTGATGATCGCCTCCTTCCTGCTCCTCTTCATAGTGGTGGAGGCGTTGGGCGTGCCGCTGTTGACCGACCCGACCCCTTGGATGGGTCGCGGCGGCGTCGCGGCGGCGGCGGCGGGAGTAGGCTTATTGGTGGCTGACGTGCTGCTGCCCGTGCCTTCAAGTCTGGTGATGGTTGCGCACGGGGCGCTGTTCGGCGTCGCCGTCGGCACAATCCTCTCGCTCACGGGCAGCGTAGGCGCGACCCTGTTCGGGTTCGCCATCGGGCGGCGCGGCGGCCGTATGATGGAGAGACTCGTCACCGTTGCGGAGCGCGAGCGCGCGGATCGTCTGCTGAAGCGTTGGGGGGCGCTCGCGATTATCGTGACGCGGCCTGTGCCCCTGCTGGCGGAGACTGTGGCCATCATGGCGGGCACCTCGTCGCTCGGGTGGTGGAGCGTCACGGGGGCGGCGCTGGCTGGCTCTCTGCCCCCGGCCCTGCTTTACGCGATCACGGGCGCCTCCGTCGCCAACCTCCAGAACACAACGCTGGTCTTCGGCCTTGTCATGCTCATCGCCGTGGCCTTCTGGGTCTTCGGCCGCTGGGCCGAGCCCTATCTCATACGCCGGGGCAGCCGCGCCTTTGAAGAGACCGGCTCGGCTTCAGACTCGACGCCGACACCATGAACCACGCGGAAACCATGATGATTGACGGCAACGCATCGCCTGAAATCGTGTTCGAGGGACTCTCTTTCCCGACCAGCCTCGCGATAGGCGCGGACGGCTCCTTCTACGTCGCGGAGTCGGGTCTGCCCTTCGGCGGCGCCCCGCCGGGCGGGCGCGTGTGGCGGCTGTCTCCGGACGGAGGGCGCACGCTGCTCGTCGGAGACTTGAGGCCGCCGGTCACCGGCCTCACGCTCTACGAGGGTCGGCTCTACGTCTCCGAAGGCGGACACCCGGCGCGCATCAGCCGCTTCGACCTCGACGGGGGCGGGCGGACGTTGATTCTGGATAACCTGCCCGGCCCCGGCAATTACCACACGAACATGACGGCCTTCGGCCCTGACGGCTTGCTCTACTTCAGCCAAGGCGCGATGACCAACACGGGAATTATAGGGCTGGACGCGTATGAGTTGGAGTGGCTCCGCCGCCTGCCGCACGGTTACGACCTGCCCGGTTACGACGTAGTGCTGAACGGGGTCAACGTCGAGACGGCGAACCCGCTCGCTGGCGACGAGCAGGCGCGCGCCGTGACGAGCGCCTTCGCGCCGGTAGGCGCGCGCACCCAGCCCGGGCAGCCCCTCGCCCCCCAGTTTCCCAGCCCCGCGGCCGGACTGC
>CAXTSK010000110.1:449-11428 GCA_964246655.1 uncultured Pyrinomonadaceae bacterium | reverse complement strand
GAACCCTTCTCGACCACTTCGGCGAAGTCGGAGAGCATAGGGAATGTGGGCGAAGCACCGACGCCCCGCCGCGCATCTTAATCGCAAACCACTCTAAAGTTCAAAGTGACGAAGGCCGAACTCGCCCGCCGCACTTCGCGGAAACTCATTTATCGCCCCAGAAGGAGAGGGCGTCCGCGATTGATTTCTCATCAGACACGACAACGCCTCTCGCGGGTGGAACCGTGATACTCGCCTTGCAAGTCAGCGTCGCCAACATGCCGCCGTTGAACTTTTGCTTTTGAAACAGCGCCTGAAGCCACCCGGCGAGAAACGGCTTGTACCGGCGCGTTTTGTTGGCCTCGAATTGGGTCGCGCTAATTACAAGGCGCGCGCCGCCCTCGGGCGAAAAGGGTATCTCAATCGGCAAGTCGCTGTTGTAGACGCCGCCGGGGCCGAAATTATTCGTCGCCGCCGTCAGACGCAGTTGAAGGCTGATGTGGTCTTCCGTGATGACGACCTCGCTGGTGCTGATTGACAACCCTTCCGGTGTGTAAATCTCTTCGCCGCCGGAGGAGTTGAAAGAGTCGAAGACGCCAAAATCGTTCTGAGTCCGAAACAGTTTCTCGACGCTCGTCTTCCCTTCGACAACGTGAATCGTTTTGTCCGAATTGAATCTGGTGGACGTTGACGAGGAGAGGAACGCGAAGAGTGTGTCCGACAGCAGGAACGAGGTGATGTTCCCGCTGAGTAGACTGGTGAACTGTGTGCGCACCTCGGGGTACTGCGCGCCGAGCTTGTTCAGCGTGTTTTGATCGACCAACGAGACGCGTAGGTTGAGGTCGGCCTGCGCGCGTCGAGTATTGAACAGCCTCACGTAGCGGTGGACGCGCAGGAGGTTTTCGTACGTGTCGTAAACGTAAAGTTTTCGGGTGCCCGTGATGATTACGGCGCTCCCGGATTTACTGAGGAGCTGCGTGCGGATAGTCGCTTCCAAGTCGGCCTTCGCGGCCGCCAGCTCCTCCGAGGTGAAGTCTACAAACTCGATAGGGTACTGCACTTTCTTCGTGTATCTCAGACCGATATCCTCGCGCGTGCGAGGAAAGACGACGATGGCGCGCGCCCCAACAGGGAGCCACGTTAAAGCGTACGCGCCTGTGAGAGCGTCGAACTGTTCTTCGTCGGAACCCGGGAACCTACCCACGACGGGCACGTCGGGGACGGCCTCGAAACGGGCGGCAATCCTGAGGCGCTCGCACAGTTCACTCAGGTAAATCTTGAGTGAGAGAGAGTCACTCCGCCCCCCACTTTGCGCCGAGGTGAACGGCGTGCCGCAGGTTTCAAGCTCCTTGCGCGCCTCCGGCTGGCATGGATCGAGCCGGGTCGCGCGAAGCAGAAGTCGGCAGACCTTCTCCCGGTTCTCTTCGTTGGCGGCTTTTAACAGAGTCCCCAACCGCACGTAGTTCGCGGCCGTGACACGATCACCGTCGGACACCTGCGCGCAGGCGACCGGGGAAGTTGCCGGAGTGGGCAGCGCTTGCGCGAAAGCGCCGCCTTGCGAGAGCGCCAAGCCGCAACACATACACAGCATGCTCACGAACGTCTTCATGGCAACGCCTCCTCCCGACTTCGAGCTGCAATGGAGAGACCCGCGGGCCGTCCGCCCCCGGACAACCCGCGGGTCGTGGGCGAGGTTCAGAAGGCATACTCGACCAGATAGCCGAAGCCCTCTCGCGCACGCGGCGAGATATCGCCATACTGATACTCGCGCCAGAAACAGAGCGCTGACTCATTGAGTTTGACGTTATTATTCTCACCAGGATAGAACCGGTTGTAGGTCAGAGACGCGCCCGTTGACCAGAAGAAACGCCCCCCGGGGCCGCGGTAGCCTGCAACCCAGAGGCGCTCGAACGAGACGTGGCGACGCTTGTAGGCGGAGACGACGGCCGTGTACTCCGCGAGTGATTGAAGGTTGCTCAGCACCCCGTTCCGCCCTCTGAAACGGTGCGCGGTCGCCGCCTCGAAGGCGTTCTGTTGGTCAATGCCGCCCGAAGGACGCACCACCTCATAGCAGCGCCGCTGGCCCGCGATGCAGATGATCGGGGGGCTGCCGGCCTTCTCGACCACCTCATCCTCCTCCTGCGCGCGCGCGGTCTGAGTTTGTGCGATTGACAGCAGAAGCAAAGCTGCCGACAAGAATTGTGCTCCTCTCTTCATTCCGTAATCCCCCAACCGAAGTGAATCGGTTTGCACGGCCTTAAAGGTTGAGGCACGAGTCCCGCGGCTTGCGCCAAGCCGCTTCTCGGCCCTTTACTCCTTCCCCAGCTCCCCCGGCTCGTCGAAATGTTTTGCTTGTATGTCGCGGCGCTTCTACGCATAATGCCGGTGAAATAAGTGTCAACGTCTGCCGCAGGGTGGACGAAACTTGTTCGTCAGCTTCACCGGTTGCTCCCTCGCATCCGGTCTACCTCGAACCGGGCCGTCACGTCTTATTTTAAGAGTCCCGCGCTCTAACCCTAATGAAAGTCTCTCCAAATTTCTGAAAATTGGAGGCGTGTTTCCGGCGATCTGAAAGTTTGGGTGAAGTGTTTCCGACGGGCTGAAAGTTTGGAAAGAACCTGAAAATTTCTGGAGGTCATCCCTCATGGAAAACAGAAACCACGGACCCGTTAGCGAATCGGGAAAGTACCAACTCGGGGAGTTTACTTTTGACGTAGATAGCCTGGAACTCCGGCGGGGAGAAGAAATAATCTCCCTCCCCTACAGATCACGTTTGCTGTTAAAGACATTCGTCGAGCACCCGAGAAAGGTGTTAACGCACAAACTGCTGATGGAAAAATTGTGGGGGGAGGGGGTGAATACGGAGAAAGACAGCCTGACGCAGTGCGTTTCCAAGCTGAGAAAAGGACTCGGGAACAAAGGGTATGTCTATATCGAGACGGTGCCCAACGAAGGGTTTCAATTCATAGGCCCCGTAAAGGCATTAAACGAAGTCAGTGCGGGGGAGCCGAATCACTTCACCGAGTCGCCTCTGTACCGGGATATTTTCGAGCGGATAAATCAGATTCCGGCTTTGCTCCCGGAGGGGACGGGCGCTCTCGCGTGGGTCATCGGGAATGTTTTTGTAACGTGGTGGGAGAAAGAGGTTCAGAAGTTAGTGAGCCCCGAAGAGGATCAGAAGGAGGTGCCCCAGGGAATCATCCTGCCAAGAGATGCCGTCATGGGCTGCAATTATGCGCTCCTCGAAATCGCGAAAAAAGTGACGGTAATCGAACCGCGATGTATGGATCATCTGAAGGAATGGAGCAGTTATTGGAGAGAAGAGTGGGTCGCCAAACTTGGCGCTCGGACTGACCTCACCGAGAGGAAATATTACGTGCTCATTGAGCCGCCCTTAACCGCACGGGATGTTGTCCGGCTGCTCGCTACATTCGAATTTCTGAAGTCACATCAATTCACCCTTTATCTTTGCGACAAGCCTGTGATGCAGGATTATTTCGGGACCGTGTTCCCCGTGTTCGATTCCATAAACATATTCGGGCAGTTCGCGGTGCATAATGACATCATTGCCGAAGAGGTCGAGGAAAGAACGTTCATCGGCGGTCATCCTTTGCGCGTGTGGCTCCACGTTTTGAAGAAAGGAAGCCTGTATTTCAAAATCTACGAAAGATTTAAGGACCAATCAAAACCGGCTACGACCGACTACATCAAATCACTTCAAGCCAACAATCAGTAGCGCACTTCGACGAGCGTGAGGCCGTGCGCGGGGGCGGTGACGACGGCGTGCGGGCGCTCGCCGGTCTTGATGGCGCGGCGGATTGAGTCGTCGTCTATCTCGCCGCGGCCGGCGGCTAGGAGCGTGCCGGCGATGGAGCGCACCATGTAGCGGAGGAAGCCTTCGGCGCTCGCGCGTATCTCGACGAGGCGGCCACGGCCACGCGCGCTTGCGCGCTCGGAGACTTCGAGCGCGGTCACGTTACGCACGCGCGTCTTCACGTCGGACTGTGTGGCGGAGAAGGCCGTCCAGTCGTGCTCGCCGTGGAAGAGTCGCGCGGCCTCGCGCATCCGCCCCGTGTCGAGCGGGCGCGACTCGTGCAAGGCGTAGCGCGACCAGAAGGGCGAGACGAAGCTCTCGTTGAAGACGCGGTAGCAGTAGGTCTTGCCCTTCGCGTCGAAGCGCGCATGAAAGTCGTCGGGTACGAGCGTCACGTCCGTGACGCGCACGTCGCGCGCGAGGTTTCCGTTGAGCGCGGCCGCGAGTCGCCCCGTCTCCCACTCGCGCCGGAGGCGCGCGCTCGCCACCTGCGCCTCGGCGTGGACGCCCGCGTCCGTCCTCCCCGCGCCGTGGACTAAGACCTCTTCACCGTCAAGTAGAGTGAGCGCGCGCGCCAGTTCGCCCTGCACGGTACGCCTGTCACCTTGCGTCTGCCAGCCGCTAAAGTCCGTGCCGTCGTACTGGATTGTCAGGCGGTAGTTCATAAGCGGCAGTTTGCAGTTGGGGGTGACAGAAAGGCAATTAACCACAGAGACACAGAGGCACGGCTTTGAAGACATATTGCTTCAAGCCGTGCCTCTGTGTCTCTGTGGTTAATCCTTTTACTCAGCCCTGCGCGGCGAGGAGTCGCTCGCGGACGGCGCCGATGTTCAAGGGCGTCTGCGCCCGCTTCGCGGGGAAGCTGATGACGTTCTGGCCGTCCGTGGGGCTCAACGACTGAAGCGGGATGTCGAGTTCTTCCATCATGCGGGCGTCCCATTCCTCGATGGGGTCGAGGCCGGCGATGTACTTGCGCTCGTCGTTGCGTATGGGATTGCGCACGCTGAGGATTTCGGGGCCGGAGGCGAGAATCACCTTCTTGTAGTTCGGCATCGAACTCTGCCAGAGCTTCGAGCGGTAATGCTTCGCCACGTTCGTCAGGCTTCCCAACTGTTTACACAGCCTCTTGAAGTGTTCGACGACTTCGGCCGGCTCCATCCCGACGGGGCGGTGGCAGAGCGTGTAGCCGTCGTAATCGCGGCTCACGGTGCCGGGCAGGATGCGGCCTTCGCGCGCGAGCTGCCGGTAGAAGGGCGTCTCGGGGTAGGGGCAGACGATGCCGAGGAACGTGATGTTGAAGTAGTGCAGCTCGGAGAGGTAGTCGGGCAGGCGTTCGAGGTACTCGGTCGTGTCGCCGTCCGAGCCGACGAGCAGGCCGAACGAGAGCATGATGCCGTTCTCGAAGCAGCGGCGGATGACGCGATCAACCTCGGAGATTTTGTTCTGCCCCTTGTTCATCGACTTAATCGAATCAGGGTTGAGCGATTCGAGCCCCGTGTAGACGTAGCGGCAGCCCGCGCGCGCCATCAACCTCACGGTCTCCTCGTCCTTCAGCACGTTGAAGGTGAGTGCGCAGCCCCAGGTCTTCTTCAGAGGAATCAAAGCCTCGCACAGCTCGCGCAGGTAGCGCGGGTTGCCCCCGAGGTTGTTGTCGAGGAACGAGAAGGTGTTGTCCAAAAGGCCGAAGTAGTTCCGGTTCCAGCGCATCTTGAACTTGATCTCATCGACGACGTGTTGGACAGGTCTGTAACGATATTTCTCGTGACCCGTGAGCACGCAGAAGTTGCAGGTGAAGGGGCAGCCGCGCGAAGCCTCGATGCCGGGCAGGCGTATCTTGTTGGTCTTGAAATCGACGAGATCGTAGCGGTAAGGACGAATCTCCGCCGGGCCGTTCGAGCGGAGGTCGTAACGCTTCTTCAACTCGCCGCGCTCGAAGTCGGCGACGAGCGCGGGGACGTTCGGCTCGGGCTCCCCGGTCACGACCGCGTCGAAGTACTTCTCGCAGTCGTCGGCGAAATGTACGGCGTGGCGGCCGCCCGCGACGGTCTTGATGCCGCGGCGGCGCAGGAGCGTCGAGAGCACCTTCGTGTGCTCGTAGTAGGAGTGCAGGTAGGAGAAGAAGACCAAGTCCCATTCGCGGTCGAGCGGGATGTCAAGCTCCTTCTCGTTGTAGACCTCGACCTCTGCGTGGTCGGGGCAGAGAGAGGCGATCAGTTCCGGCACCGACGACTGCATGACGCCGCGCTCCTTGCGCGGCTGGCGGGTCGGGTGCGTGTACGTGCTGATGACGGCGATCCTCATGATTCCCTCCTCTGTTCGTCCCGCGAGCGTTGATGAAATTTATGAAAGGCCGCCTTCGGCCGCGCGCGTCCCGTTCGCGTGGCTCCTCTTCTCGATGTGGAAGGTGCCGAAGAGGTAGTCGAAGAGCGGCGAGGTAACGCCGTAGCGGACGGTCGCGTCGTAATGGTGATGTTGCAGGTGGTACTTGCGGAAATAGCGCGTCAGGCGGCCGCGCGAAGTGCCGTGGTGCGCCTGAAAGTCGAGGTATTCGTAGAAGAAATATCCGGCGATGAGACCCGTAAAGAGGTGCGTCGCCGCCTGCCAGCTCCCCGTCAAAGCCCACGCCAGAAGGACGTAGACGACACAGACCGGGATGCTCTCGCTCAACTGCACGTTGAGACGTTGGAGCGAGTTCGGGTCGGCGTGGTGGCGCAGGTGCGTCAGGTTGCCGGGCAGGTTGAAGCCCTCGGCTTTGGGCTCGCGGTGCAAGACCCAACGGTGCGTGGCGTACTCGTAGAGCCCCCACGTCAGAAGCCCGGCGACGAAGAGCGCGGCGGCCGACGCCAACGACGACTCGTTGCTGCGGACGACGGCGAACTGCATGAAGGAAAGAACCGCTGTGTAAAAGATGAAAGGCTTGTAGAGCTGAAACCTGTCAACCTGCTGGTTGCGCTCGCGCCTGGTCTGCTTTGCTCGACTCATAATTCCCCTTGCTCCGGCTTAACGGCACTGGCCCGCTTGACTGTCGAAACGAACCTGACGAATCAATGAAGGCAGGACGTGGGATGACTGCTCGACTCGTTAACGCGTGAACAGTCGCCGGAGGGGATCACCTTTTCGGTCGGGAATAGTCGTGAGCTTTTCAACACAGAGACACAGAGACACGGAGACACAGCTTCTTGAGTTGTGATCTCAAAGCTGTGTCTCCGTGTCTCTGTGGTTAAGCTGGACGCCTTATTGTCCGAAGCGCTGCTGGTACTCGGTCGAGAGGAGGAAGGCTTTGACCATCTCGGCCTGGACGTAGTTACCGTTGTTCTCGTCGAGCTTGCCGAGCCAGAACTTCCAGCCCGCGTAGTTGCGTCCCACCTCCGGCGCGTCGTCCGGGTTGCGCCTGAGGTAGCCGAAGTACTGCATCAGCACGAACGCGCGGTTGAACTCCCTCTGCCGGAGCGTCCCGTTCTCGGCGACCGCGCGCAGCACGGAGGCGCGGCCCGCGTTCGTGTTGTCGGCGGTCAGTTGCGCGACGAGTTGGTCGCGCTCCGCTTGTGTGAGCACCAACCCCGCGTTGCTGTTGAGGCCGTCGACGAACTGCGCGGGCGTCAACGCCGCCGGGTAGGCCGCGAGGAAGCGCGGACGCTGGACGAACTCCAAAGCGTAGGCACTCTTGTTGGCCTCCAAACGCTGCTGCCAGTTCCCTATCCCGACCTCCACGCCGCTCCCGATTCTCTGCGTATCCACCTGGTGCTCCCGCAGCCGTACGACCGGGACCGTGCCCTCGACGTTCGGCGAGGTCGCGTCGCCGTACGCCGCCTTGTACGTCCGGTAGACGTGGTAGCCCGTCTCCTGAAACTCAATCGAAAGGAAGAAGGCCGCCGAGACGTTAACGAACTTGACCTCTCGGCACTGCTGGTCAAAGTTGCATCGCCCGATCTCGTCGAACCAGAATTGGAAACCCGAGGGGTCGGGCACGCGGCTGAGGAAGTCCGCGTAGTGCTGCCGGACGAAGAAGGTGATGTTGAAGGAAGAGTCCCAGCGGACGGGGCTCGGCCCGTTCACCGTATCGTTGTTCTGGATGACGATGGCCGCGGTGTCCGCGCCCGCGCCGAGGGTGGCGCCGGAAGGGTTGACGAGAGACAGGATGAAGAACTCGTCCCCTTCGAGTAGCCGGTCATCCGCAATCGGCAACTTGATTCTGGCGACGGACTGCCCCGGTGCGAACGAGACCGTCCCGAACGAAGCGGTGTAATCGCTCTTGTCGGTGGCGCTCCCGTCCCGGGTCGCGTACCCCACAGAGACCGGGACGGACGTGTCGCCCAGCCTCAACACTGTGACCGTCACCTCCCCGAGAACTTCCTGAATCGTGTAGGAGAGCGCGTCGAACTGCACGTACGGGGGCAGGGCCGGCCCCGCCTCCGTGGACACCTTCGTGACGAAGGCGTCGGAACTCCCCCGCAAAGGTTGGAGCGCCCCGGCGACGGGGAAGTTACCGGAGAGGGTCTGCCCGGCGACGTAGGCGTTGCCCTGCCCGTCAACGCCCACGCCCCAGCCCACGTCGATGCCGACCCCGCCGAGATAGGTCGTATAGAGGTACTGGTTCCCCTCGGGATTCAGCTTGCTCAGGAACACGTCACGCTCACCGGCCTTCACGGGCTGGACCGGGGAGTCGAGGGGTAATTGCGTCGAGTCAGTCCAGCCGGTCAGGTACAGGTTCCCGGCCGCATCGACGGCGATATCGTTGATAACGTCCAGGCGTTCCCCTCCGTAGTACGACGCGTAGATGATTCCGCCCCCCGCGACGTTCAGCTTGGCGAAGTACCCGTCGGTGCCGCCCCGGAGAGAGTTCTGCATCCCGTGGAACGTAAAGATGTCCCCGGAGTTGGTGAACCCTGCGGCGTAGACGTTGTTCGAGGAGTCCAGCGCGACGGCCGACCCGAAGTCATCGCTACTCCCCCCGGCGTAGGTGCCGTAAAGCAACGTCCTGCCGTCGGCGCTAAGTTTGGCGAGGTAAGCGTCGAAGCCCCCGGCGTTGGAGGTCTGCACGCCGTTGACGGTCGAGAGGTCGGACGACCTTGTGTCGCCGATGCCATAGGCGTTGCCCGCACCGTCCACCGCGATGCCGTTGCCGAAGTCGTCGCCGTTCCCGCCGAGGTAGGTCGAGTAGATGATGGAGTCGCCGGCCGGGTTCGTCTTGACGACGTACGCGTCCGCGCCCGAGCCCTTCGTGGGCTGAAGCGCGTTGACGACTTGCAGGTTCGTCGAGGTCGTGTAGCCGATGCCGTAGATGTTTCCCGCGCCGTCCACGGCGACGCCGCTCCCCACGTCATCGCCCGAGCCCCCGGCGTAGGTCGAGTAGACGAGCGAGTTCCCGGCCGGGCCGAGCCTCGCCAGGAAGGCGTCCACCTGCCCGCCGCCGTAAGCGTTCTGGAAAGGCGCGGCAACGGGGAAGTTGGTTGAGGTCGTCCAGCCGGTGACGTAGGCGTCGCCCGCGGGGTTGACGGCGATGTCCACGCCCTGCTCGTCGCCCGCGCCGCCGAGGTACGTGGAATAGAGGATAGCGCTGCCGGACGGGTTGATCTTCGTGACGAACACGTCCCTGATGACGCCCGCGTATGTGCCCTGCGCGGGGCTCACGACGGGGAAGTCCGCCGAGGTCGTGACGCCCGTGACGTAGGAGTTCCCGGCGGAGTCCACGGCCAGACCGAAGGCCGCTTCGCCGCCCGTCCCGCCGAGCAGGGTCGAGTACTTAATCACGGGGTCGATGATGAGAGGCTTTGCGCGGTCGTACTCGCGCACGCGGAACCCCACACCGCCGTCGCCGCGCAGGACGTACTCGCCTTCGACTCGAACACGGCGGCCACCTTCCTCTTGATAGATGACCGGCGCGTCCTGAAGAATCTGCCCCGCGCGCGTCTTCAAGGCGAGCGCCCCGCCTTCGGCGAGGCTGAGCCCTTCCACGCCTTCGTAAGAGAGGTTGATGAGGCCGGGGTCGGCGCCGGGCGCGACCGTCAAGTCGAATTCGAGCTGGCCCTGTTTGCCGTAATAGGTGAGGTCGATGCCGGGGAAGACGCCCTCGTATTGAACCTTGCCGAAGGTCGGGATTGACGTTCTCCACGCGGCGGGGTCTTTACCGACGAAATAGTTCGCGTCGCCGGGCAGCTTCCCCACGCCGTAGACCTCGGGCGCGGGGTTCGCGCCGACGAGGGACATCCGTATGACCTGCGGCTCGGCGGCGGCATCGCTCGGGCGCTTGCCTGACTCCCGCGCGGGAGACTTCGACCTGACGGATGACTTGGCGATGACGAGGACTGCCTCCTTATCCATAAGATAAGTCGTGTAGCCCGGCCCGCGCGCGACGTACCTCACCCCCGCGGGCGCCTGACCGTCGTTTCGTTCAAAACTTACGGGCAGGCTTCCGAAATCAAGTGGCACCGCCGGGGCGGCCGCGGAGCGTCCGGCCGCGGGGCCGGGAAAGGGATACGTAAGGGTCAAGGCGCAGACGATGGCTGCACAAAGGCAGAGCAGAAGAGTCTTCATCTTCGGAGAAGGTGCGTGTGAGTTCATGCGTACCTCGTTCGAATGTCGAAAGCTTGGACGTGCTGTTGCGGAGACTGACCGAGCGGCGCGGTTGCGGCCGTGGGAAAACGTCAACATGTTAAGGAGAGCCGTGCCAAGAAGTCTTCAGCAGCCGCGAGGCTTATCTTGAGAGGAACTACCTGACTGAGCACAAGGTTCAAGTATCGCGGACGACCTCTTTTTAACAGATTATCGCCGGCCGGGAAAGAGTTTTTAAGACCGGCCCGATTCACCTCTTCCGGCTCCCGGGCTTGACGGCCGGGACGCCTTCGGCGCAGAGGGGGCAGTCGGCGGGTGAGACGGCCGGGACTTCGAGCGTGGCGAGGGCGACGCGCGGGACACCCACGTCCGCGCGGCCGCCGGAGCGGTCGATGATCGAGGCGGCGCCGATGACGAGCGCGCCCGCCGCGCGCAGGGCGTCGCACGTCTCGCGCGTCGAGCCGCCCGTCGTGATTACATCTTCGACCACGAGCACGCGCTCGCCGGGTCGGACTGTGAAGCCGCGGCGCAAAGTCATCCTCCCCTCCTCACGCTCCGTCCAGATGGAGCGCACGTTCAGGGCACGCGCCACCTCCCAGCCGATGATGATGCCGCCGATGGCGGGGGCGACGAC
>CAXTSK010000110.1:0-439 GCA_964246655.1 uncultured Pyrinomonadaceae bacterium | reverse complement strand
TCTGAACTGTTCGGCGATGGCGCGGCCGAACGCTTCGGCCTCCGCGGGGTGTTGGAGCACGAGCGCGCATTGCAGATATTGCGTGCTGTGCAGGCCGCTCGTCAGCACGAAGTGGCCCTCCAAAAGCGCCCCCGTCCGGCGGAACCTCTCGACGACTTCCTCACGATTCATCCGCGAATCCTTCCCTTTCCCGCGCCGCTCGGCTAAAATTCGGGCCGATGCAGACCTTCCGCAACCTCGTGCCTGACTCGGCGCTCGTCGAAGAGACCATCAAGCTTTTGCACGCCAGCGGCGGGCGCGGGCCCGCCCACCTCGCGCAGGGCTGCGCGGGCGCGCGCGCGGGCCGCGGCGCGCGAGATGTTCTCGGGGATGAGCAGCGGCTCCATGATCTGGTCGCCGACGCGCTGGTAGGGGTTCAGGCACGTCATCGGATCCTGGA
>CAXTSK010000109.1:0-11504 GCA_964246655.1 uncultured Pyrinomonadaceae bacterium | reverse complement strand
GGCCCCGGCGGCGGACGCGGACGCGGCCCCGGCGGCGGCGGTAGAAGATAAGAGAGCTATTAGCTGCCGGCTATTAGCTAAAGCGGGTTCTGAAAGGTTCGGCTAAAAGCTAACAGCTAATAGCCAACAGCTAAAGGGTATTCATCATGTTGATGCCGAAGAAGGTAAAGCACCGGAAGCAGATGAAGGGGCGCATGACGGGCACGGCCCAGCGCGGCGCCGAGATCAGCTTCGGTGAGTACGGCCTGAAGACCTTGGAGCCGGGCTGGATCACGGACAGGCAGATCGAGGCCGCGCGTATCGCGATGACGCGCCACGTCAAGCGCGGCGGCAAAATCTGGATTCGGATGTTCCCCGACAAGCCCATCACCAAGAAGCCCGCCGAGACGCGCATGGGCAAGGGCAAGGGCGCGCCCGACCACTGGGTCGCCGTCGTCAAGCCCGGCCGCATCCTCTACGAGATCGAGGGCGTGTCGGAGGAGATGGCGCGCGAGGCGATGCGTCTGGCGGCGCAGAAGCTGCCGCTCAAGTGCAAGTTCGTCTCGCGGGTCGAGCAGGAAGGGGGCGCGGTTTAAGCGATGAAGAGACACGAAGATTTGGAGCGCCTGAACAACATGTCGGACGCGGAGCTGAAAGAAGAGGCCGCGCGGCTCAAGGAGTCGCTCTTCCGCCTCAACTTCAAGCTCGCGCTCGGCGAGGTGGACGCCGTCAAGACCGTCCGCCGCGAGAAGAAGACGCTCGCCCGCGTCCAGACCTTGATGCGCGCGCGACAGCAGCAGGAGCAGGCGACTAAGTAAGGGTAAATAGTAAATAGTTAATGGTAAATAGAAACTGCTCTTAACCATTTACCATTAACTATTCACCAGAGGTTGTGATGGCAGAAGAGACCAAAGAAGAAGTGACGACTGAGGCGCCGGAGAACGCGGCCGAGGCGACCGAGTCGGGGCAGACGTTGGCGCAGGCCGTTGACGCGGGCGTTGACGCGCAGGCCGGTAACGCCACCGGCAGCGAGGCAAAGCGCACGAGCCGCCGCGCCGAGAAGATCGGCGTCGTGGCGTCGGACAAGATGGAGAAGACGTGCGTCGTGCGCGTTGACCGTCTCATCAAGCACCCGAAGTACCGCCGCTACGTCCGCCGCACGTCGAAGTTCATGGCGCACAACGAGAAGGGCGCGACCGTCGGCGACAAGGTGCGCATCGTCGAGACCCGCCCCCTCTCCGCGCACAAGCGCTGGCGCGTCGTCGAGATCATTCAGAAGGCAGAGAAGTAGTTTTCAGTTTTTAGTTTTCAGTTTTCAGCGGGGACAAGGTTCTTACTGAAAACTAAAAACCGAAAACTCAAAACTGCGAACGGAGTGAGCTATGGCAATCCAGATGCAAACGTCGCTGGACGTGGCGGACAACTCGGGCGCGCGGCGCGTCGAGATGATCCAGACCATCGGCGGCTCGACGAAGGCGACGCGGGCCAGCCTCGGCGACAAGATTAAAGTCACGGTCAAGGAAGCGAGCCCCGACGGGGCGGTGAAGAAGGGGACGGTGCACAACGCCGTCGTCGTCCGCACGGTGAAGGAAGTCCGCCGCAAGGACGGCACCTACATCCGCTTCGACCAGAACGCGTGCGTGCTCATCAAGCCGGACGACACCCCCATCGGGACGCGCGTCTTCGGGCCGGTGGCGCGCGAGCTGCGCGACCGCAACTTCATGAAGATAGTCTCGCTCGCGCCGGAGGTGATTTAAGACATGGCACAGACGGGAACCAAGCGGGCGAAGGTGAGGAAGGGCGACCAGGTCGTCGTCATGGCCGGCAAAGACCGCGGCAAGCGCGGGCGCGTGCTCGACGTGAAGCCCGCCGAGGGCAAGGTCAAGGTCGAGGGCGTCGGCGTCGTCAAGCGCCACCAGCGCCCCAACCCCGGCGCCAACCGCCCGGGCGGCATCATCGAGAAGGAAGCTTACGTGGACATCTCGAACGTCCAGCTCATCGACCCGGCCGACGGGAGCCCGACGCGCGTGCGCTACGAGGTGGCCGAGGACGGCTCGAAGACGCGGGTCGCCTCGGGCAGCGGGCAGGCGCTCGACAAGGAATAAGACTAAGGTAGGGCCGCACCCCCGGAAGCGCACTTAAGAGAGGCGAGACCCGGGACACGAGATGCGGGGAGGTTTTTAAGACAATGGCAGCCAGACTGAAAGAGCGTTACCAGAAAGAGATCGCTCCCGCGATTGCCAAGGAGTTCGACATCTCGAACCCGATGGCCATCCCGCGTTTGGAGAAGATCGTCATCAACATGGGGCTCGGCGAGGCCATCGCCAACGCCAAGATTGTGGACACGGGCGCGGACGAGATTCGCGCCATCACGGGGCAGAAGCCCGTCACGACGCGCGCCAAGAAGTCCATCGCGTCGTTCAAGCTGCGTCAGGGCATGCCCATCGGCACGATGGTCACGCTGCGCGGCGACCGGATGTACGAGTTCCTCGACCGTCTGGTATCGGTGGCGCTCCCGCGCGTGCGCGACTTCCGCGGCGTCTCCCCGAAGGCGTTCGACGGGCGCGGCAACTACACGCTCGGCATCCGCGACCAGCTCATCTTCCCCGAGATCGATTTCAACAAGGTGGACAAGACGCGCGGGCTGAACATCTCGATTGTCACCACCGCGCGCGACGACGAGCAGGCGCGTGCGCTCCTGAAGGCGCTCGGCATGCCCTTCCGCCAGTAAGGCTGTAGTTAAGCAGGAGAGAGAAGAAAACAGATGGCGAAGAAATCCATGATCGCGAAGGCGAAGCGGCCGCAGAAGTTCTCGTCGCGCGCCTACACGCGCTGCGAGCGTTGCGGCCGCCCCCGCGGCTACCTGCGCAAGTTCAAGCTCTGCCGCATCTGCTTCCGCGAGCTGGCGCTCCAGGGGCAAATCCCCGGCGTCGTCAAGTCGAGCTGGTAGTCTGAAGAGGTTCATCGACAGTAGTCGGCCGGCGCGTGGTGCGCGGGCCGAAACCTGCCGAGCTAAAGTGGAGTTGAAAGAGTAATGACTGATCCTATTGCCGACATGCTGACGCGGATGCGGAACGCCATCGCGGCGAAGCACTCGCGCGTGGACATCCCGGCGTCGAAGCTGAAGCTGGAGATCGCCCGCATCCTGAAGGAAGAGGGCTACATCAACAATTTCGTCGTGAAGGGCGAGGGCGTCAAGCGCACCATCCGTATCTTCCTGCGCTACGACGCCAAGGGCACCTCCTCGATCACGCACCTCTCGCGCGTCTCGACGCCGGGCCGGCGCGTCTACATGGGCGCGACCGAAATCCCGAGGGTCTTGGGCGGCTACGGCGTCAACATCGTCTCGACCTCGCGCGGCCTCATGTCGGGCAAGCGCGCCCGCCGCGAGAACGTCGGCGGCGAGGTTCTGGCGGAAATCTATTAAGTAAGCAGTGAGCAGTGAGCGGTGAGCAGTTAAAAACTGTTCCTACTGCTCACCGCTCGCTGCTCACCGCTCACTGAGGATGTTATGAGTCGTATCGGAAAGAAAGTTATCGCGGTGCCGAAGGCCGTCACGGTGACGATCAACGAGGCTGCGCGCGAGCTTGAGGTGAAGGGGCCGAAGGGGACGCTGCGGACGCCGATCCCCGAGGGCGTCTCGTTCAAGCTCGAAGACGGGCAGTTGCAAGCCGAGCGCGCGTCGGACGACTTCCGCGCCAACCACGGCCTCGCCCGCGCGCTCGCCAACAACGCCGTCGTCGGCGTGACCGAGGGCTTCACGAAGCAGATGGACGTGGTCGGCGTCGGCTACAAGGCCGACGTGCAGGCGCGCAAGATCGTCTTCAGCCTGGGTTACTCGCACCCCATCGAGTTCCCCCTGCCCGAGGGCATCGAGGCGAAGGGCGAGCGCATCGCGGCCAAGGCGTCCATCCAGCAATACCAGTTGACGCTCACGCTCTCGGGCATCGACAAGCAGAAGCTCGGGCAGGTCGCCGCCGAGATGCACGGCCTGCGCAAGCCCGACCCGTACAAGGGCAAGGGCGTGCGCTACGCCGACGTGCAGCTCAAGCTCAGGCCCGGAAAGACCGGCAAGTAGTTTTCAAGTTTAGCCCCGCGGTTCTTGTAAGAGAATCACCCCTTGCGGACAGGCCGCATCGGCATGCGCGGCGGCTAAAGGAGCGAAAAGGAAATGGCAAAGAAAGACAAAGCAGCGGTCAGAAGGGCGGTGCACACGCGCATCCGCCGCCGCGTGCGCGGCACGCAGGAGCGCCCGCGCCTGGCGATCTTCCGCAGCCTCAACCACATCTACGCGCAGGTCATCGACGACGAGCGGGCGGTGACTATCGCCTCGGCCTCGACGGTCGAGAAGGACTTGCGCGGCACGTCGGGCGGCAACATCGAGGCGGCGCAGCGCGTCGGCCGCGCCATCGCCGAGCGCACGATTGCCGCAGGCGTCGAGCAGGTCGTCTTCGACCGCGGCGGCTTCCGCTTCCACGGGCGCGTCAAGGCGCTGACGGACGCGGCGCGCGCGGCGGGCCTCAACAAGAACGAGCGGGCCGAGGAAGAAGAGGCGGCAGAGGGCGGCGCGGAGGCCGCGGCCTAAAGGCAGTTTCCGAAAGGTGAGCAATGCGACAACCGAGACAGAGAATTCAATCGCAGGGGCTTGACCTGACCGACCAGGTCATCCAGATCAACCGCGTGACGAAGGTCGTCAAGGGCGGCAAGAACCTCTCGTTCGCCGCGCTCGTCGTCGTCGGCGACGGCGCCGGCCACGTCGGCTTCGGCACGGGCAAGGCGCGCGAAGTCCCCGTCGCCATCAAGAAGGCCATCGAGGCGGCCAAGAAGAATTTGATCCGCGTGCCGCTCATCAAGAACACCCTGCCGCACCCCATCATCGGCGAGTTCGGCGCGGGCCGCGTCCTGATGAAGCCGGCCAGCGAGGGCACGGGCGTCATCGCGGGCGGCGCCGTCCGCGCGGTCATGCAGGCCGCGGGCGTCCACGACGTGCGCACCAAGGTGCTCGGCTCCGGCAACCCGCACAACGTCGTCCGCGCGACCTTCGACGGCCTCCTCAACATGAAGGACCCGTTCGAGGTGGCGCGCCTGCGCGGCAAGCAGGTCGAGGAACTGTAAGAGGGTAAATAGTAAATAGTGAATGGTGAATAGAAACTGCTCTTAACCATTCACTATTTACCATTAACCATTTACTGAGGTTTTGAAATGGCTGAAGAGAACAAGCAGCAGGAAGGCGGCGGGAAGATTCGCATCCAGTACTACCGGAGCGCCATCGGCTTCCCGAAGACGCAGAAAGAGATCGTGCGCAGCGTCGGGTTCACGAAGCTCAACCAGATTTTTGAGCGCCCCGACACGCCCTCGATGCGCGGCGTCGTGCAGAAAGTCCCGCACCTGATTCGGATAATCGAGTAGGTAAATAGTAAATGGTGAATGGTAAATAGTAACCGCTCTTAACCATTCACCATTTACCATTGACTATTTACTGAGGTTTCACAATGGCTATCGGTCTGAACAATTTGAAGCCCGCCGCGGGCTCGACGCACAAGAAGAAGCGCGTCGGGCGCGGCCCGGGCTCGGGGCTCGGCAAGACGGCCGGGCGCGGCAACAAGGGGCAGAAGTCACGGTCGGGCTACTCGGGCAAGGTCGGCTTCGAGGGCGGCCAGATGCCCTTGCAGCGGCGTTTGCCGAAGCGCGGCTTCACGAACATCTTCAAGAAGCAGTGGATCGAGGTCACGCTCGCCACGCTCGAACAGTCGTTCGCGGCCGGTGACCAGATCACCCCCGAGACGATGCACGAGCGCGGCGTCATCGCCAAGGGCAAGCGCGACATCGTCGTGCTCGGCACGGGCGACATCACCAAGGCCCTGACCGTCTCGGCGCACCGCTTCACGAAGGGCGCGCGCACGAAGATCGAGGCCGCGGGCGGCACCGTCAACGTCATCACGCCGCACCACAAGCCCGACGCCCTCGTGCCCGTCTCCGAGTAGGCCGGCCCCGACGCCGAGCCGCAAAGGCCGACGGATAGCAGACGCTGAGGACGCCGCAGAGGGCCGCAGACCCTCCCCAAGCGTCTTCAGCGTTGTTTTGCTAAAAGAAGCTGTCAGCGCTCAGCATTCGCGGCCGGCTTTGTTAATATCTCAAAGCACGACCGCTTGAACTGGGACAATCAACGAAGGCTGACCGCCGAAAGCAACAAAGCCATGGAAAAGTTCTTCGCCGCCGTCCGCAACATGTTCAGCGTGCCCGACCTGCGTAAGCGCCTGCTGTTTACGCTCGGGCTGCTGGCCGTCTACCGCCTGGGCGCGCACATCACCGCGCCCGGCATCGACCGCGATCAACTCAAGCACGTCTGGCAGGAGGTCGGCTCCACGCTCCTCGGCGTGCTTGACCTCTTCTCCGGCGGGAACTTCCAGACCATCTCGGTCTTCGCCCTCGGCGTGACGCCCTACATCACCGCCACCATCATCACGCAGTTGATGACGACCGTCTTCCCGCAGCTCAAGCGCTTGCAGGAGGAGGGCGAGGCCGGGCGCCAGAAGCTCAACCAGTACAACCGCTACCTGACGGTCATCCTCTGCATGTTCCAGACCTTCATCGTCGCCCGCTGGCTCCAGGCCAACGGCGTCGGCGCCGAAGGCTTCGGCTTCATCCTCACGACGATGATCACTCTGACGACGGGCACCATCTTCGTCATGTGGCTCGGCGAGCAGATCACCGAGCGCGGCGTCGGCAACGGCGTCAGTTTGCTCATCTTCGCCGGCATCGTCATCGGCCTGCCCACGCGCGGCGTCCCGCAGGTGGTCGAGCGCCTGCGGAGCGGCGACACGTTTGCCGTCATCGGCGTCATCGCGATGGCCGCGGTGCTCGTCGGCCTCATCGCCTTCGTCGTCTTCGTCGAGTCGGCCCGGCGCAAGGTGCCCATCTCCTACGCCAAGCGGCACGTCGGCCGCCAACTCGTCGGCGGGCAGCAGACGCACATGCCCATCAAGCTCAACATGGGCGGCGTCATCCCCGTTATCTTCGCCTCGTCGGTGCTCGCCATCCCGCAGACGATCTTGCAGTTCGTCCAGTTCGACCCGAACGTGCAGGACTGGCGCTTCCAGATTCACAGCTTCTTCCAGGGCTTCCACGGCGGCGACCCCTACTACGAGCTGATCTATCTGTCGCTCATCGTCCTGTTCACCTTCTTCTACATCACGATCATCTTCAACGTCGAAGAGGTGTCGGACAACCTGCGCAAGCACGGCGGCTTCATCCCCGGCATCCGCCCCGGGAGGAACACGGCCGAGTTCCTCAACACGATCCTGACGCGCCTGACGACGGTCGGCGCGCTCTACCTCGCGCTCGTCGCGTTCATCCCGCAGTTGATGCTGTCGGGC
The DNA here is from genome assembly GCA_964246655.1 of uncultured Pyrinomonadaceae bacterium. GTDB lineage: Bacteria > Acidobacteriota > Blastocatellia > Pyrinomonadales > Pyrinomonadaceae > QHXN01. The sequence continues at coordinate 4,149 of CAXTSK010000109.1, read as the reverse complement.
TTCAACGTGGGCCGCCTGCCTTTCTTCGGCGGGCGCGTCGAGGAGTTCGTGACGGGCACGCCCGGCCTCGGCTGGATTCCGCACGGCATGGGCTACCAGTTCTACTTCGGCGGCACGTCGCTCCTGATTCTGGTCGGCGTCGCCATGGACACCGTCGCGCAGATCGAGTCGCAGCTCGTCATGCGCAACTACGAAGGCTTCTTCGGCCCGGGCAGCCGCCTGCGCGGTCGCAGGGGGTAAGACGGGTGTCGGGTGCCGGGTTTTAGGTTTTACCAGCACCCAGTACCTAAAACCCAAAACCTACTCTTATGTCGAAGATCATCGTCCTCATGGGTGCGCCGGGCGCGGGGAAGGGGACGCAGGCGCGCCTGCTTCAGGAGCGTCTGAGCCTGCCGCAGATTTCGACGGGCGACATGTTCCGCGCCCTCATGAAGACGGAGACGCCGCTCGCCGCAGAGTTGCGTCCCATCCTGAGCGCGGGCGCGCTCGTCCCCGACGAGCTGACGATACGCATCGTCCGCGAGCGCACCGCGCAGCCGGACTGCCGCCCGGGCTACGTCCTCGACGGCTTCCCCCGCACGACGGCGCAGGCCGAGATGCTCGAAGCCCTCGCGGCCGAGCAGGGGCACACGCTCGGCGCCGTGATGGTGGACGTGCCCTTTGACATTCTGGAGAGGCGCGTGACGGGGCGACGTAACTGCCCCGTCTGCGGCGAGATTTACAACGTCTATTTCAAGCCGCCCAAGTCGGACGAGGTCTGCGATCTGCACCCCGACGTGCGGCTCAACCGTCGCGCCGACGACAACGCCGAGACGATCAAGACGCGGCTCGTCAACTACGACCGCAACACGCGACCGCTCCTCGACTACTACGAGAAGACCGGCCGCCTCGTCCGCGTTGACGGCACACGCGACGTGGAGGCGATCTACGCGGACGTTGAGAAGGCAGTAAATAGTGAATAGTAAGTGGTGAATGGATAACTGCCTTAATCTATTCACCATTCACCATTTACCATTCACTATTCACCAACAATGATTATCGGGAAGTCCAAAAGGGAACTTGAGAAGATGCGGGCGGCCGGGCGGCTCGTGGCCGAGGTGCGCGAGGCGGTGCGGCGGATGGTGCGGCCCGGCGTGACCACGCTCGAACTCGACATGGCGGCCGAGCAGATGATCCGCGACGCCGGCGCCATCCCGACCTTCAAGGGCTATCACGGCTTCCCCTTCTCGATCTGCGCGTCGGTCAACGAGCAGGTCGTCCACGGCTTTCCCTCGGCCTACGAGTTGAAGGAGGGCGACATCTTCTCGCTCGACTGCGGCGTCACGCTCGGCGGCTTCGTCGGCGACACGGCGACCACCGTCCCCGTGGGCAAGGTGGACGAAGACCGGCTCAAGCTCATCCGCGTCGCCGAGGAGTGCCTGGAGCGCGCCATCAACCAGTGCTGGCCGGGGAAATATCTGGGCGACATCGGCTGGGCCGTGCAGGAGTTGGCCGAGGCGCACGGCTACGGCATCGTGCGCGACTACGTCGGCCACGGCATCGGCAGAAAAATGCACGAAGACCCGCAGATCCCGAACTACGGAAAGCCGGGCACGGGCATCAAAATACGTTCCGGCTACGTCTTCGCCATCGAGCCCATGGTCAACATGGGCACGCACAAGACCAAGACGCTCAAGGACGGCTGGACGGTCGTCACGCTCGACGGCCGCCCCTCAGCGCACGTCGAACACACGGTGGCCGTCACTGAGGAGGGGCCGGAGATTCTGACCCGCCTGGCCGAGGCGGAGCCCGTCCGGCCGCAGGCCGAGACCGTCAGCGCCTGAAAAGAGGACGGAAGCCCGCGGCGGTTTGGAGGCGGGCGGTAAGTATGTTATTATTCGCAGTTTGCCAGCCTAGTCAGGTTTTGTAATAGAGACGCTAGCAGGCTATGGCGAAAGAAGAAGCGATAGAGGTCATGGCGAAAGTCCTCGAAACGCTGCCGAACGCAATGTTCCGTGTGGAGTTGGAGGACAGCAGGCACCAGGTGCTCGCGCACGTCTCGGGCAAGATGCGCAAGAACTTCATACGCATTCTGCCGGGCGACCGGGTGCTGGTCGAGCTTTCGCCGTACGACCTGAATCGCGGGCGCATCACGTACCGCTACAAGTGACCCGGCGCGCGCCGGAAGGGGTGAAGTGAGATGAAGGTTAGGGCTTCGGTCAAGAAGATGTGCGACAACTGCAAGGTCATCCACCGCAAGGGCGTGGTGCGCGTGATCTGCACCAACCCCAAGCACAAGCAGCGCCAGGGGTAACTTAAGGAATTTCAAATTTGAAATTTCAAATTTGAAATTATCGAAAACTGTTCTATTCGGAGATTGAACTGAAATGGCTCGTGTAGTCGGCGTTGACCTCCCCGTAAACAAGCGTGTCGGAATCGGACTGACGTACATCTACGGCATCGGGCGCTCGCGCGCGACCTCCATCCTGGAGGAGGCGCAGGTGAGCGCCGACCTCCGCGTGCGCGACCTCGACGAGGCGCAGCTGGGGCGCATCCGCCAGGTCATCGAGACGCAGGGCGAGGTCGAGGGCGATCTCCGCAAGCGCGTCCAGATGGACATCAAGCGGCTGATGGACATCGGCTGCTACCGCGGCCTGCGTCACCGCCGCGGGCTGCCCGTGCGCGGCCAGCGCACCCACACCAACGCGCGCACCCGCAAGGGGCCGCGCCGCGCAACGGTCGCCAAGAAGAAGGCGCCAGGCAAGAAGTAACTTCAGTTTTCAGTTTTCAGTTTTCAGTTTTCAGCAAGCGCCCCGGGCGGCTGGAAACGGGCTGAAAACTGAAAACTAAAAACTGAAAACTGAAAACTGTTTTATGCCAAAAGCGACAACCGGCAAGAAGAAGACCTTCCGCAAGAAGGAGAAGAAGAACATCCCCGTGGGGATCGTGCACATCTCGGCGTCGTTCAACAACACGCTGATTTCGATCACGGACACGGAGGGGAACCTCGTCGCGCAGTCCAGTTCGGGCGCGCGCGGCTTCCGCGGCTCGCGCAAGGGCACGCCCTTCGCCGCGCAGCAGGCCGCCTACGAGGCCGCGAACAAGGCCAAGGAGGTCGGGATGCAGCAGGCCGAGGTGCACGTTAAAGGCCCGGGCGGCGGCCGCGAGTCGGCCATCCGCGCCATCAACTCGGCGGGCATCCGCGTCACGACCATCCGCGACACGACGCCCATCCCCCACAACGGCTGCCGCCCGCCGAAGCGGCGCCGCGTATAGTTTTCAGTTTTCAGTTTTCAGTTAAGCCAGACCTTCCCGCTGGAGACTGAAAACTAAAAACTGAAAACTGTTTTTTTAACCTAAAGGACGAAGGGCCGAACGCCGTGTGGGCGCGCGGTCTGTAAACTTTTCCGTCTGACATTTAGACCGGAGGCGAAAAAAGAGTGGCTAGGTATCGTAGTGCGGTGTGCCGTCTGTGCCGCCGCGAAGGCGCGAAGTTGTTTTTGAAGGGCGACCGCTGTTTCAAGCCGTCGTGCCCGATTGAGAAGCGCGGCACGCAGCCGCCGGGGCAGCACGGCAACTCGATGCGCCGCGGCAAGGCGCTGCAAGGCTACGGCCTTCAGTTGCGCGAGAAGCAGAAGGTCAAGCGCATCTACTTCGTGCTCGAAGGGCAGTTCCGCAACTACTTCGAGCGCGCGGCGCGCATGAAGGGCATCACGGGCGAGAACCTGCTCTCGCTCCTTGAGCGCCGGCTCGACAACGCGGTCTACCGCGCGGGCTTCTCCACCTCGCGGCGCCAGGCGCGCCAGCTCGTCAACCACGGGCACGTCGAGGTCAACGGGCGCAAGGTCGATATCCCCAGTTTCCAGGTCAAGGCCGGCGACACCGTCTCCATCAAGGAGTCGAGCCGCAAGAACGCTCACGTCGAGGGCGCTTGGCAGACGGCCGGTGGGCGCGGCCGCCCGAACTGGATCGCGCCGGCCGATGGCGCCGAGATGAGCGCGCGCGTCGTGACGCTGCCCGTCCGCGACGACGTGGACCGCTCCATCAACGAGCAGCTCATCGTCGAGCTTTACAGCAAGTAACGCGAAGCGTCCCGGGCGGCGCGCGCAACCGTGGTTTTCTCTGGAAGGCCGCGGGCGCGTGTCGCCTACCCGCATTTGGTTGCCACTT
>CAXTSK010000108.1:3414-11600 GCA_964246655.1 uncultured Pyrinomonadaceae bacterium | reverse complement strand
ACGCCAGGCACTTCAACGCGCACCGAGACCTCGGCGCGCTGCTGCTGCGGTCCGGGCGTTACGAAGAGGCCGTGACCGCCCTGCGCCAGGCCGCGGCCCTCAACGACGCTGACCCCGAAGTCCACTACAAGCTCTACACGGCGCTCACGCGCCTCCGGCGCAAGGAAGAAGCCGCGCGCGAGTTCGCCATCTATCAACGACTGTCGGAAGGGCAAAAAAATAAGTAGTCAGTAGTCAGTAGCCAGTAGAAAAGACAAGGGACGTTTATCGTGATGTCTTCACTACCGACTACTGACTACTGACTACTGCTTTTCAACGCCTACCGTCTCATCAGAAGTTGAAGCGCGCCTGCAACTCGATGACGCGGCCGGCCAGCACGTCCGTGGCACGCCCGAACTGCGAGCGGTTGACGAAGACGCTGTCGCTGTCGGAGAGGAAGGGCTTCAGGTTCTGGATGTTGAAAACGTTGAAGAAGTTCATGCGCAGATCGAGCCCCGCCGACTCGTCCATGCCGAACACCGAGCCGAGGCCGATCCGCTTCACCAGACTGATGTCCACGTCCCGGTAGCGCGGGCCGCGGAAGGAGTTGCGCCCGATGCCCGGCGGGTTGAGGAAATACTGGGGCACGCCGCTGGCGTCCGTCCGCACCGTCGTAGAGAAGTAGCGCGCGCCGCCGCCGGGGAAGTTCCCGTTGGTGCGCAGGAACGCCTCGTTCGAAGTGTCCTGGAGCGCCCCGCCGAAGTACGCGACCGGCCGGATCGGGCCGAAGGTGCTGCCGTTCGGGAGGCGGATGTTGCTGTCGAGTTTCGGCGTCCACGGGAAGCCCGAGTTCGCCGACACGATGCCGTTCAACTGCCACCCGCCGAGCAGGCGCCCGGTCCAGTCGTGCCTCCCCCTGAAGATCGGCAACTCCCACAACCCCGAGAGCGTGAAGTAGTGCTTCACGTCGTAGTCCGAAGGGCCGCGCTCGGTGTGGTTGTCGGCGGGGAAGGTCTGGTTGGTCAGGGCGGTCGGGGCGTCGTAGGAGACCGTGTCGAGGCTCTTGGCCCAGCGGTACTGCGCGTCGAACTGGAAGCCGCGGTTGAAGCGCCGCTGGAGGCGCGCGTTCATCGCGTTGTAGCTGGTGTTCACGTCCGGCGTGGCGAAGTAGGCGGCGAAGAACGCCGGGTTCGCCGTGTAGATGAAGTTCTGGTTGACGATGCGGACGAGCTTGTGGCCGGTGCTCCCCTGGTAGCCGAGCGTGCCCGTCAGTTTGTAGGGCAGCTCGTACTGGCCTTCGAGCGAGTAGCGGTAGACGTACGCGTTCGGCTGGTCGGGCTCGGTGCCGTAGATTTCGACGGCGCCGGTGCGCGGCGCGCCCGTCGCCGGGTCGATGCCCTGCGCGAGCGCCGGGTGGACGGGATAGCTGAACGGCGTGGTGTCGCTCCCCAAGGCGTAGACGATCTGCCCGTGGACGAACGGCGAGGTGAAGTCCTCGTCCGGGCCGCCGGTGCCGCCGCAGCAGAGGCCGTAGCGCGCGAAGAAGGGCGGGTTGGCGCGCGCGTTTAAGAGCAGCGCGTTGGGCAGGCGGTTGTAGCCGATGCCGAAGCCGCCGCGCACGACCGCGCGGTTCTCGTTGAGCACCCCGCCGAAGGCGTTGCCGAAGTTCGGGCTCCACGCGAAGCCGAGCTGCGGGCCGAAGTTGTTCTTATCGGTCTTGTGCAGCTTATCGACCGCCACGACGCGCGAGTTCTGAAGCCCCTGCGACCCGAAGACGAGGTTGCCGAACTGGCCGTCGGCGACGCTGATGGGCTGGAAGATTTCGTAGCGCAGGCCGAGGTTGAGCGTGACGTTCGGGCGGAACTTCCAGTCGTCCTGCACGAAGCCGCCGTAGTTGCCGGTGCGGATCTCGCGCGCGCCCGTCGCCGGCTTCCCCGTGTTCGGGTCGAGGTTGATGCCCTCGAAGATCGGCGTGTCGTTCGCCAGGTTCCACAGGCGTGTGAACGAGTAGATGGGGCGGCCGCCGCCCGTCAGCCCGCCGTTGTTGATCTCGCGCCGCAGCTCGACGCCGAACTTGACGGCGTGGGTGCCGAAGACCTTGGTCAGCGTGTCGCGGAAGTCGAGCGAGGTCTCCTTGAAGACGCCCGGCGACCCCTCGCCGCGGGGCGCGCCGAACCTGATCCGCTCGAACCCGAACCCCTCGATCTCGATGCGCGGGATGCCGAAGTTCACGTCCGGGTTCGAGGCCACCTCGTCGTAGCCCCAGCGCGTGACGTTGAAGCGCGCCTCGTTGACGGCCGTCTGACTGAGCGTGCGGTTGTAGATGAACGCGGCGTTCCAGTTCAGCCTCTCCGAGTTGATGTCGGCCTGCGGCCGGCTGAGCGCACCGGTGTCCGCGCCGAGGTTGCGCGTGGGCACGAAGATGGTCGTCACCGCCAGGCTGTCTTTGTCAGAGATGGTGTAGTCGATGCGCGTGTGGAACTGGTGGCCGCGGAAGTTGCCGGGGTTCTCCAACTGCGCGAACTGGATGTCGGGGATGCCGTCGAAACCGCCGCCGATGTAGGCGATGTCCCCTGCGGCGTTGAACGAAGGGACGTATTGCCCCACCCCCAGCGTGGGCGAGCCGATGTCGAGTCCGCCGGCCACGACGCGACAGTTCTCGGTTCGCCCGGTGACAGCCGGGTTCGGAATCGGGATGTTCGCGTTCGCGCAGGTGGCCGGGAGAACCTGGATGATGCGCGGCTCGATGCCGGCGTCGCCGAAGACCCGCGCCGTGACGCTGTTCGGGCGGACGCTGCGGATGAGCTGGCGGTATTGCGGCGTCTCGACCCACGCGTTGTACGGCGTGTTCGAGTTGTTGCGCAGCCCCTCATAGGCGAAGAAGAAGAAGAGCTTGTCGCGGACGATGCGCCCGCCGATGCTGCCGCCGAACTGCCGGAACTTGTTCTGGACGCGGGTGGGCGTGAACGGCGACTTGTTGAAGGAGTTGAGGCCGGGGTCGTTGTACTTGAAGAAGAGGCTGCCGTGGAAGGAGTTCGTCCCCGACTGCGTCACGACCTTGATCTGCGCGCCCGAGTTGCGCCCGTCCTCGGCCGAGTAAGTGCTCGACGTGACGCGCACCTCTTTGACGGCCTCCTGGCTGGGCGTGATGACGGCCGCGCCGCCCCACGTCTGGCTGTTGACGCTCACGCCGTCCACCTGGAAGTTGTTGGCCGAGACCCTCTGCCCGTTGGCCGAGATCGGCACCTGGTTCTCGGTCTGGAAGATCGAGTTGTTCGAGCCGCCCGGCCCGGAAGTGTTCGGGAGGCCGACGGAGCCGCGGCCGCCGGCGCGCGCGCCGGTGCCGAAGACGCCCGGGCTGAGCCGCGCCAGCTCGTAGGGGTCGCGCCCGACCTGCGGGAGCCGCAAAATCTCCTGCGTGGAGATGGCGCGGGAGACGTTCGCGTTCTCGGTTTCGAGCGCGGGCGTCTGGTCGGAGGTGACCGTCACGACCTCGGAGACTTCGCCGGTGGTGAGCACCACGTCGAGCCCCTGCACCTGCTCGGCGTTGACGACGACGCTCTCGAAGGTCGTCTTCTTGAAGCCCGCCTTCTCGACCGTGAGCGTGTAGGTGCCGGGCGGCAGCTCCGAGATGCGGTAGAAGCCCTCGTCGCCGGAGTTAGCCGTCTGCACGCGCCCCGTCTCGTTGTTCTTGAGCGTGAGCGTGGCCTCGGGGACGACCGCGCCCGACTGGTCGGTCACGGTGCCCTGCACGGCCGCGCGGAACTGCGCGCGCGCCGTCGCGTGCAGCGTCAGGACGAAGAGCGCGCACAGCGCCCCGCGGAGAAGAATCGACAGTTTCCGCCTCATCTTCGAAGACCTCCTCATGTGTCTCATGTATGCCGGGGCCGCGCCGATTAGAAGGCGCGGCGCCCTTATTAAACGTTTCCGAGAACGCTCCCCGCGGGGTTCGGGGAAGGGGTAGCAGCGGCCGGGTCGGGGGAAGGCTTCCGGCCTGCTTCAAGTCTTTTGTTGTGTCGGCTGACTAAGCAAGTGATAGCACTCGGTGGGAAAAAATACAATACAAATTTCGCCGCGCCTCTGTTAATCTTAGGCGCGTTCCGAGCAGTTAATTCCGCTGATTCAAGGCACTCCAAAGTGACGCCGGGGACTCCGGCGCGGCCGCGCCTGCGCGCGCGGGGGAGACATAAGGAGCAGAAGCATATGCGACAGGCGAGGAGAGTTTTGGCTTTGGCTTTGGCCGCCGCGGGCGTGCTGGGCGCGGGCTCGTGCGTCAACAACCCGGAGACGCAGAACGGTGGCGCGGGCACGGTCTCGACGGCGGGCGGCTACCAGCGCAAGACGAAGAAGCCGGGCGAGCCCGTCTACATCGGCTTCTCGATGGACACGCTCAAGGAGGAGCGCTGGAACCGCGACAAGGCCCTGGTCGAGGCGAGGGCCAAAGAGGTCGGCGCGCAGCTCGACGTGCAGGTCGCCAACGGCGACGACGCCGTGCAGACCAAGCAGTGCGACAACATGCTCACCAAGGGCGTGGACGTGCTCATCGTCGCGCCGCACAACGGCGAGATCGCCGCCTCCATCGTCCAGAACGCGCACGCCAAGGGCGTCCCCGTCATCTCCTACGACCGCCTGATCAAGAACTCCGAGCCTGACCTCTACGTCTCGCACCAGGTCGTCAAGATGGGCGAGATGCAGGGCGAGTACGCCTTGAAGCACGTGCCGAAAGGTAACTACGTGCTCATCGGCGGCGCGCCCACCGACAACAATGCGAAGCTCCTGCGCGACGGCCAGATGAACAAGCTCAAGGCCGCCGTAGACAGCGGCGACATCAAGATTATCTCCGACCAGTTCGCCAAGGAGTGGAAGCCGGAGGAGGCGCAGCGTTTGACCGAGGACGCGCTGACGAAGACGAAGAACGACATCCAGGCCGTCGTCGCCTCGAACGACGGGACGGCGGGCGGCGCCATCTCGGCGCTCGACGTGGCGGGCCTCACCGGCAAGGTGCTCGTGACGGGGCAGGACGCGCAACTCGATGCCGTCCAGCGCATCGCCAAGGGCACGCAGACGATGACCATCTACAAGCCCATCAAGCCGCTCGCCGACAGCGCCGTCGATAGCGCCGTCAAGCTCGCGCGCGGCGAGGCTCTGAACGCGCCCGACAAGATCAATAACGGCCGTGTAGACGTGCCTTCAATCCTGCAAGAGCCGCAGGCCGTGGACAAAGAGAACCTTGACGCCACCATCGTCAAGGACGGCTACCACAAGTGCGAAGACGTGTACAGGGACGTGCCGAGCCACCCGTGTCCGAAGACCACGGCGAAAGACTTGCATCAGTCCGGCGCGGGCGCGCTGCTCGCCTTCGCGGCCCTGCTGCTCGGCGGGTTGGGCCTCGCGCTGCGGCTTCGTTAACCATTTGAAATTTCAAATTTGAAATTTCAAATTCTGAAAAAGCATGTCTTCAACAACGGACACCCCGCTCCTTGAGATGCGGGAGATCACGAAGAGCTTCCCCGGCGTGCGCGCGCTCGACGGCGTCAGCTTCGACCTCCAAAGGGGCGAGCTGCACGCGCTCGTCGGCGAGAACGGGGCGGGGAAGTCCACCTTGATGAAGGTGCTCGCGGGCGTCTACCCTTCCGGCACCTACGGCGGCGAGGTGTTCATCGACGGGCAGGTGCGGCAGTTCCACAGCGTACGCGACTCGGAGAACGCGGGCGTCGCCGTCATCTTTCAGGAGCTTTCGCTCATCAAAGAGCTGACCATCGGCGAGAACATCTTCCTCGGCCGCGAGCCGCGCCGCTTCGGCGTCATCAAGTGGGAAGAACTGTACAGCCGCGCGCAACGGCTGCTCGACGAACTTAACCTGCCGCTCGACCCGCGCACGCCCGTCGGTCACCTCGGCATCGGCCAGCAGCAGTTGGTCGAGATCGCCAAGGCGCTCTCGCAGGAGGCGCGCATCCTCGTCCTCGACGAGCCGACGGCCGCGCTCGCCGACGCGGAGGTCGAGACGCTCTTCCGCATCATCGGCGGCCTGCGCGAGCGCGGCGTCGGGATGATCTACATCTCGCACAAGCTCGACGAGGTCTTCCGCGTCTCCGAGCGCATCACCGTCCTGCGCGACGGCCGCACGGTCGGCACCCAACCGGCGAAGGAGTTGAACGAGGCGCGCGTCATCTCTTTGATGGTCGGCCGCGAGGTTGACGACATCTTCCCCGAGGCCGTGCACGAAAGGGGCGAGGTCGTCTTCGAGGCCAGAGGCGTGACGGTGGAAGACCCGAACGTCACGGGCAAGCTCTTAGTCAAAGACGTGGGCTTCAAGGTCAGGCGCGGCGAGGTGCTCGGCATCGCGGGCCTGATGGGCGCGGGGCGGAGCGAGCTTTTGATGGGCATCTTCGGCGCGTGGCCGGGGCGCGTCTCGGGCGAGGTCTACGTCGAGGGGAAGAGGATCAAGGTCAGCCGCCCGTCGGACGCCATCAAGCAGGGCGTCGGCTTCGTGACCGAAGACCGCAAGCGCTTCGGCCTCGTGCTCGACCAGACGATTCTCAACAACATGACACTCGCGGGCCTGAAGAAACTCTCGGGCCGCTTCGTCACGGACGTGGACGCGGAGGCCGCCGCGGGCGAGCGCGCGAAGAAGGAGCTGCGGGTCAAGGCCAACTCGGTCTTCACCATCGTCGGCACGCTCTCCGGCGGCAACCAGCAGAAGGTCGTGCTCGCCAAGTGGCTCCTGACGAACCCGCGCGTGCTCTTCCTCGACGAGCCGACGCGCGGCATCGACGTGGGCGCCAAGCAGGAGATTTACGCGCAGATCAACCGGCTCGCCAGCGAGGGGCTCGCCATCGTGCTCGTCTCGTCGGAGCTGCCCGAGGTACTCGGCCTCTCCGACCGCGTGCTCGTCCTCCACGAAGGCCGCGTCACCGGCGAGTTCAAACGCGAAGAGGCCACCCCCGAGGCCGTCATGGCCTGCGCCACCGGCCACACGCAACGAGCAGCATAAGAAGTGATAGGTGATGAGTGATGAGTGATAAGAAGCTTCTTGCTTTTCTCATCACTCATCACTCATCACTTATCACTTGCGAACGGAGTGAGCATGAGCAACCAGCCTGCTAACCAACCCGCGACGAACAGGCCGCCCGCGACCGCGGACGTGGCGCCGCCGGGCGCCGTGCCCGAGGGCGTCGAGTCGCCTGCGGGGCGCTTCCGCCTGCCGACCGACTCTCTGCGCGCCTACACGATGATCATCGCGCTGCTCGCCATCTGGCTCTTCTTCCAGTGGAAGACCATCAGCCCGCTCTACCCTTACGGAATCTTCCTGCACCCGAACAACTTCTCGAACCTCTTGCAGCAGATGGCCGTGACGGGCGTGCTGGCCGTCGGGATGCTGCTCGTCATCGTCGCGGGGCAGATCGACCTTTCGGTCGGGTCGGTGGTGGGCCTGGCGGGCGGCGTGGCGGCGATGACGCAAGACCCTTACGGGCTCGCGGGCTCGCTCGGGCTGGCGCTCGTCGTCGGCGTCATCGTCGGCGCGGTGCAGGGGAGCCTCATCTCGTACGGGAACATCCCGGCCTTCATCGTCACGCTCGGCGGGCTGCTCGCGTGGCGCGGCGTGGTTCTGGGTTTGACTAAGGGCGCGACGATCCCGGTACAACTGCCGGTCTTCAGGACGCTGGGCGTCGGCAAGCTCACAGAGGGCTTCGGCGTCGCCGTCGGTGCCGTCGCCATCGCGGCGGTCGTCTTCCTGACGCTCAGTCGCAACCGCGCGCGCAAGCGGCACGGGCTGACTGTGCCGAGCCTGAGCGCCACCGTCCTGCGCATCGTCATCCCCGCGGCGCTCATCGCGCTCTTCATCTACTGGATGATTTTGGGTGGCGGAATGCCGGTGCCGGTGCTGGTGCTGCTCGTCGTCGCGGTGCTCGGCGGCTTCCTGACGCAGAACACGACCTTCGGCCGTTACCTCTACGCCATCGGCGGCAACCCCGACGCGGCGCGCCTGTCGGGCATCAACATCCGCCAGTACATTCTCGCCGCCTACTGCGTGCTCGGGTTGCTGGTCGGCGTGGCATCACTCCTGCACACCGGCCGCGTGGGGAGCGCGTCGCCCGACGCGGGCACGTTGATGGAGCTGGACGCCATCGCGGCGTGCGTCATCGGCGGGACTTCTCTGATGGGCGGGCGCGGGACGGTCTCGGGCGCGGTCGTCGGCGCGGTCA
>CAXTSK010000108.1:0-3404 GCA_964246655.1 uncultured Pyrinomonadaceae bacterium | reverse complement strand
TCGACAACGGCATGTCGCTCCTCAACGTCGAGAACTACACGCAATACATCGTCAAGGGCGCGGTGCTCGTCGCCGCGGTCGGCTTCGACATGCTCGGCCGCCGGAAGAGCTGAACTTACGGGACATAAATCAACAGGGGTGGACATTAGAGGGGTGTTGGGTGTTGGGTTTTAGGTGTTGGGGAAGAACAGCTTCTTATACCCAACACCTAACACCCAACACCCCTTTATTTTCTCGATGAACAAGCGCTGCGGGGGAATAAGAAGATGAGCAGAAGATTCTTCCTTTACGTCGTCCTTCTGTCGTTCACGCTCTGCGCGTGGCCCGTCCCGCAGCGCGCGCAAAGACAGGACGGTGACGCACCGGGCGCGCCGGGCCGTGACGCGCAGTGGCCGGGCGCGGGCAAGGAGGCCGTCGGCACTTCGAACACCGAGGCGTCGAAGGTCTGGTTCACGCTGCGCGGCGGAGTAATGGACGAGATCTACTACCCGACCGTTGACGTGGCGAACACGCAGACGCTCAAGTTCATCGTCAACGGCTGCGGCGAGGGCCCGCCCTCGGGCGAGGAGGCAGCCGCGCACCGGCTCGAAATCACAGACCCGCGTTCGCTCTCCTTCCGCCAGACGAGCGAGACGAACAGTTACACGCTGAAGAAGACTTACACGACCGACCCCGAGCGCCCCGTCGTCCTCATCGACGTGGAGTTCGGGAGCCGCTGCCGCGCCCTGCAAAGGCTCTACGTCTTCTACGACCCGTCGCTGGGCAACAGCGGGATGCACGACACGGCGTGGACGCAGGACGGCGCGCTCCTCGCCTCGGACGGCGACAAGGCTTCGGCGCTGGTCTCAAGCGACGGCTTCGACGAGGCGTCGAACGGCTTCGCCGGCACGAGTGACGGGCTCGAAGAGTTAGACCGGCAGGGCATCCTCGGCAAGCGCTACGCGCGCGCGGCCGACGGCAACGTCGTGCAGGTCGGCGAGGTCAGGAACCGCACGACGCTCGCGCTCGGCTTCGGCAAGGACGCGGCCGAGGCTTTGCGCAACGCGCGCGCCTCGCTCGCGAAGGGCTTCAAGCAGACGCGCGCCGAGTACGAGCAGGGCTGGCACGATTACCTGAAGTCGCTCCGCCGCGTCGAGCCAAAGTATCAAGCGCAGTACGACATGGCCGCGATGGTCTTGAAGGCGCACGAGGACAAGTCCTCCCGCGGCGCGATGATCGCCTCGCTCTCCGTGCCTTGGGGCGGCGGCGCCACCGCCAACGAAGCGAACGTCGGCGGCTACCATCTCGTCTGGTCGCGCGACCTCTATCAGGTCGCGACGGCCTTCATGGCTTTAGGAGATAAAGCTTCCGCCGAGCGAGCGCTCGACTACCTTTTCCGCGTCCAGCAGAAGCCCGACGGCAGCTTCCCGCAGAATTCCTGGCTCGACGGCCGCCCCTTCTGGGGCTCGCTCCAACTCGACGAGGTCGCCTACCCGCTCATCCTCGCCAACCAGCTCGGACGTTTCGACAAAGAGACTTTCGTCAAGCACGTCCGCCCGGCCGCCGACTTCATCGTCACGCGCGGCCCCTCGACGCCGCAGGAGCGCTGGGAGGAGAAGCCGGGCTACTCGCCCTCGACCATCGCCGCCGAGATCGCTGGTCTCGTCTGCGCCGCCGACATCGCGCGCCGCAACGGCGACGAAGTCTCCGCCTCAATCTACCTCGCCGCGGCCGACGACTTCGCGCGCAACGTCGAGCGCTGGACGGCGACGACCAACGGCCCGCACGGCGATGGGAACTACTACCTCCGCCTCTCCTTCAACGAAGACCCCGACGACGGCGCGCCCTTCGACGTGGGCAACGGCGGCGGCACCTTCGACGAGCGAGAGATTGTTGACGCGGGCTTCCTCGAACTCGTCCGCCTCGGCATACGCGCGCCGCAAGACCCGCTGATAGCGAAGAGCCTCAACGTCATCGACCAGGTCATTAAAGTCGAGACGCCGCACGGCCCGGGCTTCTACCGCTACAACCACGACGGCTACGGCGAGATGGACGACGGCCGCAACTGGAACTGGGACGGGAAGTACACGGGCAAGGGGAGGCTCTGGGCTCTGCTCTCGGGCGAGCGCGGGCAGTACGAGCTTGCCTTGGGCAGACGCCCCGACGCGCTCCGGCGTTTAAACACGATGGCGGGCTTCGCCAACGAGGGCTTGATGATCCCCGAGCAGGTCTGGGACAGCCCGCGTTCGCCGCGCCCCGAGTTCAAGTTCGGCGAGGGCACCGGCTCGGCCACGCCCCTCGCCTGGTCGATGGCGCAGTTCATCCGGCTCGCGACGAACCTACAGGAGGGGCGCAACCTCGACACGCCCGACATCGTCGCCGCACGCTACTCCAAACAACCTCAGCCGCCGCACGCCGACGCCGACTTCAACTTCCCCGCGACGGAAATCTTAGAACGCATGCCCGCCGGTAAGACCGTCCGCGGCACCGGCGGCTCACGCACGAAGGGCACCCGCGCCTTCCTCCTCGCGGGCGGCGAACGACGCGAGCTGAAGGCGGACGCGCAAGGCGACTTCGCCTTCGACGTAAAGGCCGAGCGCGGCCCGGACGCGTTCGTCGTCGCCGCCGTCTCGCCCTCCGGCGCGACCTCCTTCCGGCGCGTCTCGGTCGTCGGCCTCACACCCGACGAGCTTGAAAAGGCCGAGCGCGACCTTTACCCGCCCGACGCGGCCGAGCGTGTGAAGTCTGCGCGAGTCTCGCCGCTCGTAGACGCCGACGGCGTGACTTTCGTCTACCGCGGCGACGCGAAGCGCGTCGAGGTCGTCGGCGACTTCACAGGCTGGGCGCCCGCCGGCCTCCTGCTGCGCGACGTTCCGGGCACGAACAATCTCAAGTTCATCCGCCTCAAGTTCCCCGCGGCCACACGCCTCGAATACAAGCTCGTCGCCGACGGCGAGTGGCTCCTCGACCCACTCAACCCGAACAGGAACGACAACGGCGTGGGGGGGCAGAACTCCAACTTCAACGGCCCCGCCTACAGCCCTTCCACCTACGCCGCCGGAAGCAAAGAGCTGCGCGGCCGCCTCGAACAACTCCGACTGCCCGGCGACGACAAGCGCAAGGTGCAGGTCTACCTCCCGCCCGGCTACGAACGCGGGCGTGTGCGCTACCCCGTGCTCTACATGCAGGACGGCACGCAGGCAATCGAGCTTGGCCGCGCCGCCGAGACGGCCGACCGCATGATCAACGGGCGCAAGGTCGAGCCCTTCGTCATCGTCTTCATCGACCCGCTCGACCGCATGAAGGAGTACTGGGCCGACGACGCGTTCGCCGACTGGATGGCGCGCACGCTCGTACCCTTAGTGGACTAGCGCTACCGCACGCGCCCCCCCCCCGCCGCCCCCCCCCACACCCGCGCGAGCCAC
>CAXTSK010000107.1:0-11617 GCA_964246655.1 uncultured Pyrinomonadaceae bacterium | reverse complement strand
CCGGCGCACGCTCGACATCCCGGTGCGGACGGCCGACGCGGCGCGCGCGCTGCGCGAGGGCGAGACGCGTCTGATGGACGCGGGGCGCGTCACGTTCCTGAACGGGCGGGGCGAGGAGGAGTCGAGGTTCTTCGTCAACGTCGCCTCGTTCGGCATGGGCGGCGACGTGATTAAGCGCGTGAAGTCGCGCGCGGGTCTGCCCGCGGGCGCGGCGCGTCTGCTCGGCGGCCGCCTCTCCTTCGCCGCCGCGGCGTTGCAGGCGGCCGTCACCTTTGAGAAGCCTCTGGTGCGCGTCTCGCTCGACGGCGGCGCGGAGTCGCACCTGACGGTCGCCAACTTCTGCGTCGCCAACGCGCGCTACTTCGGCGGCGGGATGAAGATCGCGCCCAACGCGAAGGTTGACGACGGCCGCTTCGACGTGGTCGCCGTCGGCGACGTTTCCGCCCTGACGGTGCTCGCCAACTCCTACAAGCTCTACCTCGGCACGCACCTCGGCATGCAGGAGGTGCGCCACGCCCACGCCCGCCGCGTCCGCGCCGAGTCGGCCAGCGGCTCACACGTTAAGCTGGAAGTTGACGGCGAACTGGCCGGTCGCTTGCCCGCGGAGTTCGACTTGTTACCTTGTGCTTTGAAAGTGAGATGCCCGGCGCGTTAGCCCGCGCTGCGAAACGCGGCATTGCCGAGGAAGTTTTCGCGGACGTAGGTGACTGTGTCGAGCAGGGTCTCCTGCGGGTCGCGCGGGTCGAAGCCGAGGTCGGCCCGCGCCTTCGACGCGTCGAGATACCAGAAGTATTCGGCCATCTCGATCTCGGTCGGCTCGACGGGCGGCGCGAGCTTCCAGTGTTTGTAGAGCGAGCTGATTCCGCGGGCGCCGGCCAGTGTGAGTTTTGAAGGCAGCGATAAGAACGGCGCGGGCACTTTCGTGATGCGCGCCAGACGGCCGAAGAACTTGTCGAACGTCCAGTTGGCCGAGCCGAGCAGGTAGCGCTCGCCGTGCGCGCCGCGCTCCATCGCCGCGCGGAAGGCCGCGGCCGCGTCGCGCGCGTCCACGAAGCTCAAGCCCCCCTTCGGCACCGTCGGGATTTTGCGCGCGAGGAAGTCGAGCACGACCTTCGTCGAACTCAGGCGCTCGTCGCCGGGGCCGAGCAGAAGGCTCGGGTTCATGACGACGAGCCTGCGACCCTTCCCCGAAAAATTCTCAAGCGCCACGCGCTCCTGGTAGACCTTGCTCGCGTAGTAGGGCCAGCGCGAGACGATGTCCAGAGGCGTCGGCCACTCTTCGTCGGGCAGAACGTCGCCCGTGTTCGTGACGGCCACCGTCCCGCTCGTCGAGGCCATCACGATTGACTTGACGCCCGCCTCGCTCGCCGCCTCGCACAGCACGCGCGTCCCGTCCACGTGCAGCTTGTACATCAGGTGCGCGTCCTCCGGCTCGCGCGAGACGCGGCCCGCGAGGTGGTAGACCTCCGCCACGCCCTCGACCGCGCGCCGCACGTCCTCCGGCGACGTGATCGACCCGACGACCGCCTCCACGCCCAACTCTTCGAGCCACCCCGGCGCCGAAGTCGAGAGCACGCGCAGAGTCGCCGCGCCCTCCTCGACCAGAAGTCTCAAGAGGTGCGAGCCGAGAAACCCCGTCCCGCCCGTGACGAGCGTGACCGGCTTCGTCCTCTTCGCGAGCGTCGTCGTCTTCGACGCGTCGGCCCTCGCCTTCTTCGTCTTCGACGTGGCTCTCTTTGTGGTTGTCTTCTTCGTGGTAGCCATGAACTTTGAGGGCTTCAATCAATCGCCCGTGGTCGCGAGTTCGCCCTCGTCGTGTGCTTCCTGAGTTTCGTGGCGGCGCTCGGCCCGCCAGCGGCGACGCAGCGCCGTGGCGTCGAAGGCGTGGCGCGTGCCGTCGCGCAGGTTCTCGATCTCGTGGCGGACGAGCGCGGCGACGAGCCGGTAAGCTTCGGCGCGGGGCATGCCCTTCGTCAGCTCTTCCAGCTCTTCGGGCGAGAGGAAGCGGCCGATGCGCGCGCCGACCTCGCGCCCCTTGAGGAAGGTCGAGCCCTTGGGAAACGCCTCGTACGTGCCCCAGAGGTACGCGGGCAGGATGCCCGTGCGCGTGTTCAGGGCGAGGTAGGCGAAGCCCGACTTGAACTCCGCCATCTGCCCCGTCATCGAGCGCGTGCCTTCGGGGAAGATGAGCGCCGTGTAGCCCCTCTCTAAGAACGAGCGCGCGTGGCGGAGCGACTGCCTGAGACTCCCCGAACGCTCGATGGGCACGATGTTCGTGAAGTTGTTCATGTAGGCCCGCTTGTACTTGTTGTCGAAGAAGTAGTCGGCCGCCGCGAGCGCCACCATGTCGCGGCCGTACTCGCCGAGCGCGTACTTAATCAACCCCGTGTCGAGGTGCGACGTGTGGTTCGTCGCCGCGATGAAGTTGGTGTGCGTCGGGATGTTCGACTGCCCCTCGACGTGCGCCTGCAAGACGTTCTCGTAGAGCGCGCGCTGCGCCACGTCGATGACGCGGTTGCCGGTCGTGCGCAGCAGCGACGGGACGTAAATCTCCTTCTCCGACTGCCGCGCGTCCTCCTCGGCGCGGGCCTCGGCCGCGCGCTTGTTGGCGGCCGTCTCGCGCCGCTTAACGACCGAGTACAACTCGCGCACGTCCACCACTTCGTTCAGAGTGTCGGGCGAAACAAGCGCGCCGCCCGCCTGCTCGATGGCCGAGGCCAGCTCGACGAACATGAGGCTGTCGAAGCCGAGTTCGGCGAGGCGCGAGTCGAGCGTGACCTGCGCGCGCGGGCGCGAAGCGACGTGCGCGATGATGCCGAGCAGCCAGTCGGCGTCGTGATGCTGCTCGCGCGGCGCGGTCTTCTCGGTGATGCCCGCGCGCTTCGACTCTTCGAGCGACTGGATGAGCTTGACGACTTCGCGCCGCTTGACCTTGCGCGTGGCCGTGCGCGGCAGCTCCTCTTCGGCGAAGTAGAGCGACTTGACGCGCTTGTAGAAGGGGAGCGTCGAAGAGACTTCGCGGAAGTGGTTCTCGATGCGGCGCTGCACCTCTTCGCGCTGAAGCGCGATGTCGTGGTCGTAGTCGGGGAAGACCAGCGCCGCGACCTTCTCGCCGATGCCGTCGGGGAGGCCGACGACGCCTATCTCTTTGACGTAGGGCGAGTCCTTGTAAAGCTCCTCGACCTCGTCGGGGTAGACGTTCTTGCCGTTCGTATCGACGATGATCTCCTTGGAGCGGCCGACGAGGTAGAGGTTGCCGTCGTCGTCGAGCCGGCCGAGGTCGCCCGTGTAGAGCCAGCGGCCGACGATGGCGGACTGTGTCGCCTGCTCGTTCTGGTAGTAGCCGAGCATGACGTTCGGGCCGCGCGCGATGACTTCGCCGATGCCGGAGGCGTCCGGGTCGCTGATGCGCACCTCGACGCCGGGCAAGGGCCGTCCGACGCTCGTCACATTCAGGGCGTTCTGCGGGCGCGTCACGGTCAGCACGGGCGAAGCCTCGGTCAGGCCGTAGCCTTCGAGGATGGTGAAGCCCAGCCCGTGCATGTCGCGCTTGATCTTCTCGTTCAAGGCCGAACCGCCGCTGATCAGGTAACGAATCTGTCCGCCGAGCCCCGTGTGAATCGGGCGGAAGATGACGGAGCCGAGGTTGAAGGGCGTCTTGTCGCGCAGGCGGCTGTTGAACTTGATGAGCGCCTCGGCCGCGTTGCCGATCCACTCGCCGCGCTCGCGCAGGCGCGACATGATGCGGCGGTGGAGCAACTCCCACAGCGCGGGGACGCCGACCATGCCGGTGACGTGACCGTTCTTGATGGCGCGCGCGAGTTCCTCGCCGTTCAAGTCCGCGAGGTAGGTGATCTGCGTGCCGCGGCTGAGGGGCGTCAGGAAGCCGGTCGAGAACTCGAACGTGTGGTAGAGCGGGAGGACGGAGAGGATGCCGTCGGTCGTGTCCATCTCGAAGACCGACGAGAGCATCGAGACCATGTTCGTCAAATTCTTGTGCGAGAGCATGACGCCCTTCGGCTGCCCCGTCGTGCCCGAGGTGAAGATGAGCGACGCGACCGTGTTCGGCGAAACTTTCGCGGGCAGCAGCGCGACGCGCTCGTCTTCGCTCTGCTCGTCGGTCAGCTCGAAGACTTCGCCGTAGCGCCAGAGCCGCGCGTCGAGTCCCGCTTCCAGCAGTTTCTCTTGGAGGTCGGGGTGCTCCGCGTCGGCCTTCTCGCCGAGCACGACCCCCGTCGCGCCGCTCGCGCGGACGAAGTTGACGAGCTCTTCCGTCTTACTTTCGGGATCGACGGGGACGCACGTCGCGCCGGCCTTCAGGACGCCGAAGTAGCTGATGCCCCACTCGGGCGCGTTGTGGCTGACGAGAAGGACGCGGTCGGCGGGCTTGACGCCCTGCGCGGCGAAGAAGGCGGCGGCGCGCGTCGCAAGCTCCTGGATGTCGGCGTAGGTGTACTGCTCCTTCTGCCCTTCGCGCTCAATGCGCATGGCGACGCGCGTCGAGTAGCGCTTCGCCGAGGTCTCGAAGAGTTCGAGCAGGTCGCGGTAAGTGTAGACGCGCTTCGGCTGCGCGCGCATGTCCTCTTCGAGCGTCGGGAAGACCCACTTCTTCAGGCCGGGGAAGTGGACGTTCATCCAGTAGTCGTACCAGTCGAACGTCTCCGGGTCCCAGCGCAGCAGATGCCGCTCGTCCTCGCGCACCTCCGCGAAGAGCGAGCGCACGTTGTCGGCGCGGAAGATGTAGGCGTTCTCGATCATGAACGGGCGGAACATGTCGAACGCCTCTTTCGTCTCGCGCGTGACCTCCTCGACTCTTTCAACTGTCGCCTTCGCGCGGTCGACGATGTGCGTGAGCTTGCCGCCGCCCCAGCGCGGGCGCACGCGGTCGAGTAAGCCCTGCGCCCTCTTCGCCGCGGCGTTGACCATCGGCGTGGACATCGCGTCGAAGCGCGCGGGCGTGACGGGCTTGTTCTCCATCCGCGCCACGATCTCGTTCAGCAGCTTGAAGCCCGTCTCCTTCTCCTGGTAGTGCTTGCGCTTGTAGAGGCCGACGAGGCTCACGATGCGCTCCATCGTGTTCGGGTTGGTGTCGCCGGTGGCCGCCTGGTAGACGAGGCGCGGCGTGTCCTTCGCGATGGCCTCGGCCGCGGCGCCGAGCATCACGGCCGCGACCTGATCCACGGGCGTGATGTCGAGGACGAGCTTGTCGTTGACCGGTATCTGCTGCTGGCCTTTGAGCGCGATGAAGATGAGCGGCGCGGTCGTCGTGAATCCCTCGTTCCAGCCGGGGAAGGGGAAGTCCTTCGCGGACTCGACGATGGATGGGCGGACGATGGCGCGGACGATGCCCGTCTCGGCGGCGACCAACTGCTCGCCGAGGCTCTTCGTGTAGGTGTAGATGTTCGGCCAGCCCCAGAAGATGGCGCGCTCCGTGCCGAGTTCCGTCAGGCGCTCGCGCGTCCACAGCTTGCGCTCGCGCGCGACGGCGAGGCCCATCTGGTCGAGGTCGTCGGGGTCACGCCCCTCTTCGTAGAGCCGCTTGCGCGCCAGCTCGCGGAAGCGTGCGGCCTGCAAGGCGTCGCGCGCCTCTTCACGCACGCGCTCGGCCAGGCGCGCGCAGTCGCGTATCTCCTGCTCGGCGTCGAACTCGACGCCCGGCAGCTCGTCCTTGCGCGGGAAGTAGCCGAGCACGGGGTCGCTCTCCCAGACGGGGCCGGAGCGGTTGCCCGCGACGAAGCAGGTCGAGATGTGGACGAGCGCGGGCCGCTTCATCCGCCTGGCGAACTTGATGACGTTCTGCGTGCCGACGACGTTGGTGCGGAGCGCGCTCTCAAGCGGCGGGTTGAAGGTGACGTTGCCCGCGCTGTTGATGAGCACGTCGATGTCTTTGGCGACCTCTTCGGCCTCCTCTTCGGTGAAGCCCAGGTTGTCTTCGCTGATGTCGCCGTTGACGAGCCGCACCTTGTCGCGGATGAAGTCCTCGAAGGCCGCGCCGTAGCGCTCGCGCACGGGGTCGAAGGGCGGCGCGGTGATGACGTTGTTCCAGAAGCGCGTCTCGGACTCTTCCTTCCCCCGCGCGCGCACCGTCACGTAGACGCGCCCGACGCCGGGGAAACGGTCGAGCAGCATCGACAGCGCCACCTTCCCGACGAATCCCGTCGCGCCGATGATGAAGACGTTCCGGCCGTTAAAAGTCTCTGTGGGCGAAAATGTCATCTTAAGGTCAACCGAGGTCGTGCCTCACTTCTTCCCGACGGTGAAGAGCTTTGAAAGTTCGAGCTTGAAACCGGGCAGCACATCGCCGCCGTCGAGCGTGTCATGCTCACCGAGGACGCGCACATCAGTCGGCGAAGCGTAGGTGGCGACAGACTTCTTCTTGGGATTAAAGACCCACACCGCCCGCGCGCCCGCCGCGAAATAGAGAACCACTTTCTCTTCCATCTCGCGCTTCGTGTTGCTCGGACTCATCACCTCGACCGCCAAGTCAGGTGCGAACGGCGCGAATTTATCAAGGTCTTCGATGGTTGAGAGTCGCTCGTGGCTGATGAAGGCCGCGTCTGCGCCCAACACCGTGTCGGGATCGCGCTCGACGATGAAACCGGTCTCCGCGCCAACAACTACTCCTAAATCACGCACTTTGACAAAGCCGCTAAGCTCAGCGGCCACGTCAGCGCAGATGATGCCGTGAAGTAGTTTGGACGGCGACATGACTTTCAGTTCTCCCCTGATTAGCTCCAGACGGCAGTCGTTGCCGTGCTCGTCGCGGTGGGGCATGACGAGCAGTTCGTCGGCGGTAATCAGGCGGGTCGTCGTGCTCATGGCCTAAACCTCTACACGCGACATTCTAACTCATGTCGCAGATGGCTATCACAGGCTGGTGGAGCATCGTGATCTGGGCGGAGCGGCCCATGTAGCTGCGGGCCATCGCGATGGCTTCGGTCAGGTTGTCGGCTCGCTCCCAGCCCATGGCGGCGGGGACGTGGGCGTTCTCGGCGCCGGCGGCGATGACGCGGCCGACGTGGGCGCGGCCGTTCTCGGCCCAGTACCACATGTAGAAGGGGTGCGCGCCGTGGTAGGCGTGGCCGCGGCGGTACATCTCGATGTAGCTCGGGTTCGTCGCGAACTCGCGCTCGTACTTCTCGCGTAGGACGTGTGAGTCGCGCGTCTCGGGGAGCAGGCGGTTGAAGAACTCGATGTAGCTCGGGTGCTGGACATGGTCGAACTCGTCGTAGCACGGATGATGAAGAATCAGCACGCCGCCCTTCTTCAACAGCGGCTTGCCGCGATACATGTTGAAGTGGTAGCCGAGCGCCATCACCTGCACGAGCAGCGGGTTCAGCGACGAGTAGACGTTGTACGGCGAAATCTCCGGGATGGGGCAGATGAGGATGTCGCACTGGCCGTCCACGGGGACGACGTACTGCTGCATCGACTTGGCGATGATGCGCTCGTGGACGGGCTCGGTGCGCCCGGCCTCGACGGCGATCATCTCGTAGTCGGAGGTGAGCGAGTTGTACATCTTGCGCTTTGCCGCGAGCGGCATCTTCGACATCGTGAAGCGCATGGCCTCGTACTTCATGCGCTCGTAGGCGGAGAAGTCGTCCTCGTTCTTCGTGAGGAACGACAACTCGCCCTTGAACATCCGGTTGTTGACGGTCGTCTCGATGTGGAAGACGTTGACGTGCTCGTCCACGAGCTGGCCGAGCCGGTTGATCTTGCGCGTCAGCTCGGAGTTGGCCGGGTCCATGTAGCTGTCGGACTCGCGGATGGTGTCGGGCTCGTGGTGCGGGCGCAGGCTCTCGTAGTCGCACAGGCCGACGGCGACCGACTTGTGCCCGCCGTTCATCGGGACGAAGTTGAAGTTGAGGTAGATGAGGAGGTCGCTCTCGGCGGCGCGCCGGTTGAGCGAGAGCTTCTCCTTGTGGCGCGTCTCGCCGATGACGACCATGCCGTCGGGGTCTTCGGCGTCGTGATTGTAGAGGCGGTCGGGCCAGAAGGCGTCGAAGACCCTCTGCCCGCACATGCGCTTGATCTCCCACTCGGTCATGCGCCGGTGCAAAGAGATGGCGACGATGAGGTGCACGTCGTCCACGCCGTTCGCGTGCAATAGGTCTAAGAGGATTTCGAGCGCCGTCTGCCGCACGTCGGGCGTCCGCATCGGGGGCAGAGGCATGCTCAAATCGTCAATCGCAATCGTCACCTTCATGCCGGGCTGCAACTGCGCGTAGAGCGGGTCGCAGTCGTGCGGGTGGTTCAGCGCGTAGCGAATCGCGGCCTCGCGGTTCGGCAGCCCCCTGACGGGCGCGTTCGGGTAGATGACGCGCGTCCCGACCGGCAAGTCCTCGGGGATAAAATCCATCCCCGACGAGATGATGCGCGGCGCGCTGTCGCGGTCGATGAAGACGACCGATTCGTGGACTTTTCTTCTGAGTTGGAGAGCCATTGTTAAGTAGTCAGTAGACAGTAGAAAAACCTTTGTTAACTCGGGCGTCAGTCTCTCAGTGTCAGTGCCGTCCGTTCTTTCCACCGGCTACTGACTACTGACTACTGACTACTTCAAATTCAAGATCGGCCAGTCGTGGTGCAGAGCCGTCTGCCTGAGTCGCATGTCCGGGTTGACGGCCGCGGGGTGGCCGACGATGGAGAGCATGGGCAGGTCGCTCATGCTGTCGCTGTAGGCGTAGGAGTCGCTCAGGTTGATGTCGTGCTTCTCGGCGTAGGTGCGAATCCAGGACGCCTTGGTGGCGGAGGCGAGCACGGGGGGCAGCAGCCTTCCGGTGGCGACGCCGTTGACGAACTCAAGGCGGTTGGCGACGAAGTCGTCCACGCCGAGGTACTCCATCAGGGGCGCGACCGAGAAGTCGAGCGCGCCGGTGACGACGACCTGCCTGAGGCCGAGGCTGCGGGATTTTTTTATCAGCGTCTTCGCGCCGGGGAAGACGGCGGGCTTCAAAACGTCTTCGAACAGGTCGTGCGCGAAGAAGCGCAGGCGGTCTTCCGACTGCCCCTTGTAGCGGCGGAAGAAGATGTCGTTGAAGACCATGCGGCTGTAGGCGTCGGCGGCGGCAAACATCGGGATGCTGACGAGCGTCGAGAAGCCCTTCTGCACGGAGCGCAGCAAGCCCTGCTGGTTGCGCGCGTAGAAGCCGAGCGTGTGCACGAGGTTCGTGCTCACCAAAGTCCCTTCGAGGTCGTAGAAAGCGGCGGCTGCCAAAAAGAGTCCTCCAACTCAAAACGGGTCGGAATGCTGCTGCGGCCTAAATGCACAGGCTTAACTTTGTTGCAGGGCGGAAAGTTTACCCTATTTCGACCAGTTTTTGTAACCGCCGTGCGCGCCCGCAATCGTTGACTTTCGCGTGCAGTTATTATAAGAAGTCTGCGCCCAACGACTCCTCAACGCGGTTCTCTCCAGTCGAAAGGAAACTACCATGAAAAGGACACGCATCCTTGTCGCGACGCTGATGCTGCTCGTGCTGACGATAGGCTTGGCCTCTTCTTCCACCACCACTCGCACGGTGAAGGCCCGTGATGCATGCAGCGAGTGCCAGGCGAAGGTTAATGCCCTGTACAACGCATGCGCAGACCTCTATGGGGAAACCGAGTACTGCGGCAACCTCTTCAACGACGGCATCGTCTACTGCTACGCCACAGTCTGCGAGCAGTAGACACGCCTCTTCCCGCCGTGCCACGGCACGGCCGCAGGCCCGCCCCGGCGCACTCCCTTGTGCCGGGGCGGGTCGATTGTTTTCGCGCGGCCCGCTGTGTTATTTTCCAATCAATTCAACGTCCCGGGAAAATCAAGATGAGTAGTGAAGCACCGACGGCTCGCACGGGGAAGGGTTCGCGCCTGCGCGGGCTGACGGAGGAGTTGCGCGCGCTCGAAGAGCGCCTGCGCGCGGGCGGCGGCGCGGGGAAGATTCAGAAGCAGCACGAACAGGGGAAGCTGACGGCACGCGAGCGCGTCAGATTGCTGCTCGATAAAGATTCCTACGCGCAGGAGATCGGGCTGCTCGTCGCATACGACCAGTACGAAGGCGGGGCTCCCGCGGCCGGGGTCGTGACGACCGTCGGGCGCGTCGGGGGGAGGGAAGTCGTCGTCGTCGCCAACGACGCGACGGTGAAGGCCGGCTCGTGGTGGCCCGAGACGATTAAGAAAATCCTGCGCGCGCAGGAGGTGGCGATGCGCTCGCGCGTGCCCATCGTCTACCTCGTCGATTCGGCGGGCGTGAACCTGCCGTATCAGGGCGGCGTCTTCCCGGGTCAGTACGGCGCGGCGCGCATCTTCTATTACAACTCGATCATGCGGCGCTACCTGCGCGTCCCGCAGGTGGCGGCGGTGATGGGGCCGTGCGTGGCGGGCGGCGCGTACCTGCCGGCGCTCTCCGACATCATCATCATGGTCGAGGGCACGTCGTTCATGGGGCTCGGCGGCGCGAACCTCGTCAAAGGGGCGACGGGCCAGACCATCGACAACGAGACGCTGGGCGGCGCGCGCACGCATAACGAAATCTCCGGCGTCGCGCACTACCGCGTCGAGTCGGACGAGGCGTGCATCAACAAGATTCGCGAAGTTATCTCCGAGCTTCCTGTTCCGGAACAGCCGCCGGTCTCGGTCATCGACAGCGAAGACCCCGCGCGGCCGCTCGCAGACCTCTACGAGATTCTGCCGGAAGACCATCGACACCCTTACGACGCGCGCGAGGTGCTCAACTGCATCCTCGACGGCGGGCGGCTCGACGAGTTCCAGGCCGACTACGCGCGCGAGATGATCACGGGGCATGCGCGCGTCTGCGGGATACAGGTCGGCGTTATCACGAACAGCCGTGGGTTGGTAAAAGAAAAAGGGAAGCCGCCGAAGTTCGGCGGCATCATCTACACCGAGTCGGCCGAGAAGGTCGCCTACTTCATCGAGACCTGCAACCGCCACCGCACGCCGCTGCTCTTCATACAGGACGTGTCGGGCTTCATGGTCGGGGCGGAGGCCGAGCACTCCGGCATCATCCGCGCGGGCGCGCGCTTCGTCGAGGCGATGGCGACGGCGACCGTGCCGAAGATCGTGCTCACGGTCAACCACGCCTCGGGCGCGGGCTACTACGCGATGGCGGGGCAGGGGTTCGACCCGGACTTCATCTTCAGTTGGCCCACGGGGCGCATGGGCGTGATGGAGGGCGACTCGGCCGTGCAGGCCATCCACGGCACGCAGCTCGACAGGCTGAAGCGCGAAGGCAGAGAGCCCGACGAGAAGTTGAAGGCCGAGATGACGCGCGTGCGCGAGGACTACGAGCAGCAGCTCGACGCGAAGTACGCGGCCGCGCGCGGGAACGTGGATGCCGTCATCGCGCCCGAGGAGACGCGCGACGCGCTTGAGCTTGCGCTCGGCGTCAGCCTCAACTATTCGGGGCCGCACCTCGGCCAGTTCGTGCTGCCGCAGACGCTCGCGTGAGTTTGGGGCCGTCCGAGAGTTTGAAAAAAATCCGTGCAACACTTACTACGTTGTGCGAAACTACGGCCAAACAGGCAAGTCGAACCCGGGGTCTTCCACTTTCGCTGCGGACGCACGCGCGAGTCGCGGCGCGCGCAGGAGTAGACAGGAGGCAAACCAACCGTGAGCAACAAG
>CAXTSK010000106.1:0-11636 GCA_964246655.1 uncultured Pyrinomonadaceae bacterium | reverse complement strand
GCGCTGGTCTACGAGGTTCTGTGGGCGCGACAGTTCGTCTATGTGTTCGGGGCGACGGCGCCCGCCGTCTCGGCCACGCTGTCGGCCATCTTCTTCGGGTTCGCGGCCGGGAATGCGTTCATCGGCAGCCGCTCGACGCGTTGGCCGCGCGCGTTGCGCGCCTACGGGGTGTTGGAGATCGGCATAGGGCTCACGGCTCTGCTCGTCGTGCCGCTGCTCGGCGTCTACGAGCACGTCTACCCAGCCCTTCACGGAAGGTTCTTCGGACACCCGACGGTCTTTCTGTTCGTGAAGACCTGTCTGGCGGCAGCGGCCGTTTTCGTACCGGCGTTTCTGATGGGCGGGACGCTGCCCCTGCTCGCTCAGGCGTTCGTCGCCTCACCGGGTGAACTCGGCGAGGTGGGCGGCGTCGTCTACGCGGCGAATACTTTCGGGGCCATGGTCGGGGCGTTGAGCGTCCCCTTCTTTCTGCTGCCGACGTACGGCGCGACCCGCAGCTACTACGCGGCGGTGGCGGTCAACGTGCTGATCGGGACGGCGGCCGTCTGGTTAGGCGGGCGCTCGCGCGAATCAAGCACGGGGCCGAGCCGCGACGAGCGCGTCGGCGGGCGGGCGGAAAAATTACGGCGGCGCGTCCGGGCGTGGGGGCTCACCTCGTTGGCTTTCGCCTCGGGCGCGCTGGTGCTGGCGTTGGAAGTCTTGTGGACGCGGATGCTGGCGCAGGTGCATGAGAACTCCATCTACTCTTTCGCCATCGTCCTCGCGGTCTTTCTCGTCGGGCTGGCTGGCGGGGCCGCCCTGGCGCGCGTCTTCTTGATGAAGCAGCGCGACCCGACAACCGTCCTCGGGTTCGCGTGGGTCGCCGCCGGAGTGCTGGTGTTCGGCTCGCCGCTCCTCTTCTACTTTTTGACCGACGGCCTGCGCTACGTGAGCGAGTTCGGCGCGCGCGAGAATCTGTTGACGCTCGGATACGCAGCGGCGACGATGCTCCCGCCGACCCTCCTCGCGGGGATGATTCTGCCCCTCCTGATGGAACTCACGGGGGCCGAGCGCGAGGGGGCGCCGGGGAAGTTGCTCGGGCGTCTGCTGGGCGTGAACACGGCGGGCGCTATCGCCGGCCCGCTCCTCGCCACTTACGTCGTCTTGCCCGGGCTCGGCCTCTGGGTGGGTATCGCCGTCGTCGGGGTCTTCATGGTCGTCGCAGGGGAGATCGCCCTCGGCGGCTTCGGCGGGCGGAGGGTAGTGTTAGTCAGACGTTTCGCGGTGGTGGGCCTGCTGGCGGCGCTCGTCCTCGGCGCGAACCCTTTCACTCTCCCGCGTGTGCGAATCGAGAGGGAGGGCGGCGAACGCTTGATCCACCTCGACGAGGGCAGCCACGGTATCGTCGCCGTCTTGGAGAGCCCCGAAGACCGCTGGATGCTCCTGAACAACTTTTATGCGTTGGGCGGGACGGCCTCCGCCGTCGAAGAACGGCAGCAGGCGCGCATCCCGCTCCTCCTTCATCCGTCGCCCCGCAGGGTGGCCTTCATAGGCATGGGCACCGGCATCACCGCCGGAGGGGCGCTGGCCCCGACCGTCGAGAAGGTGGTCGCCATCGAACTCGTGCCGGAGGTCGTGGACGCGGCCGGCGAGCATTTCGCGGACGCTAATCTAGGTCTTCTTCAAGATAAAAGGGTTGAGGTGATTGCCGAGGACGCTCGTGTCTACCTGAAGGGCGGCGGGCAGGAGTTCGACGTGATCGTCGGCGACTTGGTCGTCCCCTGGCGTAGCGGCGAGTCGGCGCTGTTCACGCAGGAGCACTTCGAGACGGCGCGCAGGGCGCTCGCGCCGGGGGGTATCTTCTGCCAGTGGCTCCCGATGTATCAACTTTCTGAGGAGCAGTTCCGCATCGTCGCCGCGACGTTCCTCGACGTTTTCCCGCGGGCGACTCTGTGGCGCGGGGACTTCCTACCCGACACTCCAGCGCTGGCCCTCGTCGGGCACGCGGACGGGCACATGGTAGACGCCGCGGCACTGGACGAGAGGGTGGAACGGCTGAAACCCTGGTGCGCGCCGAGCACCCCGATTCTGTGCGCGCGCGGTGGGCCGTGGCTCTTCCTCGTCGGGCCCCTCGACCCCGCCGACCCGCAGTTCGCCACGGCGCGGCGCAACCGTGAGAATGAGCCCTGGGTCGAACTGTTGAGCCCGGCCGCAGGGCCGCAGTCGGGGCACGCCGCGGCGCCGCGCTTCACCGGCGAGGCGCTCTACGGCTTCATGGAGCGCGTCCGCGCGCGCCCCGTCGGCGCTTCGCCGCTCTCGAATCTGAGCCCCGAACATCTCGCCTGGAGGGACGCGGGGGCTGGGCTATGGGAAGCGGCGCTGCTGTTTCAGGCGGGGCGTGAGGGGGCGGCCAACGAGCGCGCGGCGGAGAGTCTGTCGTCGCTCCCGGAGGAACTGCGGAAGGTCATCGCGGGCGGAACTTCCGCCCAACAGCCTCGCTGAGTCGTGCCGAACGTGAGCGGGTGGGGCAAGAAAACACTTGACACAAACCCTCCGACTAATATAATCCCTCCCCCTGCTAGAGGTCTTCTCACGCTCGCCGCCGTTGAACGGACTTCTTACGCTTGTCCCTGTGTGTCTTTACTGAGCACATTAGCAGGTCAGCTCACTCCAACCCGGAGCGGGGTTTGATCGCGCGCAAGTGTGAGACGGCGGCGCATTTATCTACCTTCGTCTTCACAGCCAGCGTCAGCTTCGTGACGGGAGTCCGGCCCACCCGGGGCCTCGTCATGTCCGTGCGTGCCGGTTCGTCCAGACTATTCCTCCGACCGCGCGCGTTCTAAAGGTGGCTATAGCCCTCGGCGGGGCACACCTCGGTCGGCGCTCGTGAAGCTACATCGCTCTGGTCAGACGGCCGGCACCGGTTGAATAGAAAGTGCGGAAACTATGAAACCGGCAAAAATCCTGTTGCTTGACTTAAACCCGACGGCAAGCTCAAGCGATGCTCTGCGGGACATCCTCGATTCCTGCCCGGGTCGGGGCGAGATCGAACTCACGCAAGAAATAATCAGGAGCGACGACGGCGAGCCAGTCCCCGCCGAACTGTCGCGTCTTGTCTCTTCCAACAGACCGGACTTGATCTTCCTCGTCTCGTCCGAGGGGCCGCAAGGTGAGGCGCAGGAGCTTCTAAGCTCTCTGGGGTGCGAATGTCTGACGGCGCCGGTCATCGTCGTTTCTGAAACCGGCGGGGCCGACGAGATGTTCGAGTGGCTTAGACTCGGGGCCGCCGATTTCATCACCGCCCCGCTGAAGGCTGACGACGTGCTCTCGCGCGTCTGGCAATTTCTGGAACAGGGTTCCCGCAAAGAGGGTCAGGCGCAGACGTTGAAGGGGCAACTCGGGACGAGGCTCCTCATCGGGGAGAGCCCCGCCTTCCTGAAAGAGGTGGCGAAAATCCCTCTGCTGTCCAAGTGTGGCGCGGGCGTCCTGATCTCCGGTGAGACGGGGACGGGCAAGGAGGTGTGTGCCCGCGCGATTCATTACCTCAGCCCGCGTGCACACAAGCCCTTTATCCCTGTCAACTGCGGGGCCATCCCGACCGACCTCGTCGAGAACGAACTCTTCGGCCACGAACGCGGCCCCAACACCGGCGCCAAGGACTCGCAGGTGGGTCTGATTCAGGAGGCCGACGGCGGCACGCTCTTCCTCGACGAGATTGACTGTCTGCCGCTCCTGGCGCAGGTCAAACTCCTGCGCTTCCTGCAAGAGAAGGAGTACCGCCACCTGGGCTCAGCCAAGACGTGCCGGGCGGACGTGCGCGTCATCGCGGCGACGAACTGCGATCCCGAGGAGGCCGTGGAGGAGGGGAAACTCCGGCAAGATCTTTACTACCGCCTCAACGTCATCCCGCTCGACCTGCCGCCCCTGCGCGAGCGGCGCGAGGACATCCCGCTGCTGGGCCGCCACTTCCTCGCCAAGTATGCGGCCGAGTTCGATAAGCGCGTGACCGACTTCTCTGCGGAGACCATCCGGCGGCTCATCTCGTACGACTGGCCCGGCAACGTCCGCGAGTTGGAGCACGTCGTGGTGCGCGCGGTCGTGCTCTGCACGCAGACCCGCATCCGGGACGAAGACATCTTCCTCCCGATGCGCGCCGCGGCCGTCGCTCAGGAGTCGTTCCAGGGGGCGAAGAACCGCATCATCGCGGAGTTCGAAAAGAACTACGTCGAGAGGGCGCTGCTCATGAATCACGGCAACATCAGCCGGGCAGCGCGCGCGGCGCAGAAGAGCCGGCGGGCGTTCTGGGAGCTAATCCGTAAGCACCAGATCGACGTGAAGACTTTAAAGCTTCACGCCTCCTGACTCGGCCGTTTACACGTCTGCGGTAGGCTGAATTTGTCCTACCGGCGATCCCCTTCAAGCTCAAGACTTAATCGTCAGCCCGGCCGAGGCGCGCGGCTGGCGGCAGCCTAATCGGGGCCTCACTCCCCGGCAAATTGAGCCGTCGAACTGCTGGCGCGCGGTTTGCAATTCGCCGCGGGACGCCGGACGCCGCACCGCGACGAAGCGCATGACCGACGCCACGCAGAAGATCCGACACCACATCCTGGCTTACTTAGCGGAAAAGCCCGATGCCCAAGACACCCTCAAGGGAATCTCGGAGTGGTGGCTCCCGAGGCACTTGGGCCGTCCGAACGAGACCGCGGTCAAGAAGGCCGTCACGAGTCTCGTCGAAGACGGGCTGGTCCTCGGCCCACACGAAGGGACGCAGACCTACAAGGTCAACCGCCAGAGGTTGAAAGAGATCAAGACGTTGCTCGAACAGTTCAGAAACTCAGACGCGCCGGACGTTTGAGCCAAGCGCTCGTGCCGCCGCCGCCGGCGCGGGCGATGTCCCTTATCAGGTGCCGCTCCCGGCACCGACAGTCAAGGACGAGGTGTCCTCATGAAGGTCTTCAGCAGGAGAGAGGTCGCGGGCGGCCAAGAGGCCGCGACCCTGCGTTCGCGTGCGCGGCTGCACGCCAACATCGGCGACCTGATCGTCCCGTCGCCGGACTTCCTGGTGCAGGAGTGGCACGACTACTTCCTCGGCCTGTTGCATCGCTGGAGCATCCCGGCGATGCGTCTAACGCTCGGCCTCGTCTTCCTCTGGTTCGGCGCCCTCAAGCTGTTCGGTGCCAGCCCCGTGATGAACATCCTCGAACACACCTACTGGTTTCTACCGGTCAGGTCTTTCGCCGTGGCGATAGGGGTGTGGGAGGTGCTGATCGGCACCGGCCTGCTGTTCAAGCGGGCCTTGCGCTGCACGGTGGGCCTGTTGTGCCTGCATCTGGCAGGCACGTTCCTGGCGCTCGTGCTGGCGCCGGTGCTCTTCTTTCAAGACGGGAACCTGCTGAGGCTCACCGTCGAGGGTGAGTTTGTGGTGAAGAACATGGTGCTCATCGCGGCGGCGCTGGTCATCGCCGGACATGAGATCAAGCCGTTCCGTGGGCGCGAAACAGCTACGACCGATTCGACGGTCTACAAATGATAAAACGACGGGGAGGTGGCACTCACCTCGGCGCTTCCCCTTGCAAAGGAGGGCATCATGCCCAGACGCGCTTCGTTCTCCTCGCTCCTTCTCCTGCTGTCACTGTTGGCGTTACCCGCATGGGGTCAGAGTAATTACTCCGGCCTGAGCGGCACCGTCTTTGACCCGCAGCAGCACCCCGTCCCGGGCGCGACCGTGCAACTCACTTCCGTCGGCACGCGGGCGGCACGCCACGTCAGCACCAACGGCGACGGCGTCTTTCAAATCAACGGCCTGCTGCCGGGCGAGTACACGCTCAGCGTACAGGCCGACGGGTTCGCGCCGCTGACCCGGACGGTCGGCCTCGAAGTCGGCCAGCAGATGACGCTCGACGTAGCCCTCACGCTCTCCTCTCTCAGCACGAGCGTCAACGTCACAAGTCAGGAGCCGGGGCTGCGGACGACAGAGGCCAGCGTGGGCGAGATCGTCGAGCCGGCTGCGGTGCGCAACCTGCCTCTTAACGGCCGCATGCTGATTGATCTGGTGCTGACGGTGCCGGGCGCGCACCTGAGTCATGGCGCGCAGGCGGGCGACATGAGCCCTCTGTACTGGCGGCCCGGCCAGCGGTCGGCCGTGAGCATTGGCGGCAACCGTCCGAACGCGAACTACTTCCTCCTCGACGGCGCGACCAACACCGACCCGACGTTTAATACCCTCAGCCTGAGTCCCGCGCCGGACGCCGTGCAGGAGTTCCGGGTGCAGACCGGCAGTTATTCCGCCGAGATGGGCGGCGCGGGCGGCGGGCAGATCAACATCGTGACGCGGACGGGGACGAACCAGTTCCACGGCACCGCCTACGAGTTTCTGCGCAACGACGCGCTTGACGCCCGCGCCTTCAACGAGATGGACTCGTCGAGCCATCTGGTGCGGAACAACTTCGGCGGCAGCCTCGGCGGCCCCATCGTGCGCGACAAGAGTTTCTTCTTCGTCAACTACGAGGGGCTGCGGCTCACGCAGTCCATGACGATGATCCAGACCGTGCCCACGGCCGAAGAGGTGAGCGGCGACTTCAGCATGAGCGGCACGACGGTCTACAACCCGTTCAGCACGCGCGCGAACCCGAACTTTGACCCGACGAGGCCCGTCAGTCCTTCCAACCCGCAAATCATCCGCGACCCTTTCCCCGACAACATCATCCCCGCGCATTTGATTGACCCGGCCGCCGCGCTCTTCCTGCGCAAGTACGCGCCCCGCCCCAACGTAGAGATGGGGATGATGGGCTGCGGCATGACGATGATGGGGGCGCCGACGGTCGTCGGGGCGGGTGTGGACTGTAACAACTACATGGACACGCGGAACATGCATCACGTCACCGACCAGGCCACGTTCCGCTTCGACCAGACGTTCAGCCGCGGCGACACCCTCTTCGCGCGCTACTCGTTCGGCAGCGAGCGCGGGTTCACGCCGCAGAACCTGCCCGGCTTCGGGGCGCTACACGACAACCTCACCCAGCACGGCACTGTCGGCTGGAACCGCATCGTCAACCCCGTTGTGGTCAACATGGCCGCCGTCACCATCTCGCGGCTCTCGATGCACCGTTCGTCTGAGAACAGCGACAGCAACGACATCGTCTCCGAGTTGGGCATTCAGGGCGTCGGCTTCGGCGGGCGCGGCGCATTCGGGTCGCCCTACTTCAACGTCCAGGGCTACTCGCCGATGGGCGACAGCTTCATCGCGACGCCCATGCACGCGTGGGACACCATCCTCGAAGCACGCGACACTTTGAGCTGGCAGGTCGGCCGCCACAGCCTCAAGCTCGGCGGCAGTTACCGCTATTACATCTGGCCCATGTGGGGGTTCTTCCAGAATCGCGGCTTCTACCAGTTCACCAACGGCTTCACCACGCAGACCGCGACGAACGACGGCACGGGCTCTGCGCTCGCCAGCTTCCTGTTGGGGCTCCCGGCGGTGAAGCAGCGGCAGGCCGGCATCCCGCAGATGCAGTTGCGCCAGTGGTATGCCGACGGGTTCGTGCAGGATAGTTTCCAACTCACCCGCAACACGACGATTCAGTTCGGGCTCCGCTACGAGTATATGAGTCCGCTCACCGACATCCGCTATGCCAACACGAATCTGGTGTTTAAGGACGAGCGACCTTTCGTTTTCATCGGCGGGCAACAGGGCTACCCTAGCGGCCTCATGTACTCCAACAAGCTCAACTTCGCCCCGCGGTTCGGCATCTCGCAGAACGTCCCGCGCTATGGCGTCGTGCTGCACGCGGCCTTCGGCATCTTCTATACGCCGGTGGACATGAACACCTGGTGCAACCAGCGCCACAACGTCCCCTACGTCTTCCCCGAGACGCAGCAGAGCGATAACTTCACGCCGGCCGCGGGCATCGTCGCTTCGCACTTCAACTTCGGGCAGCCCGTGCTCGGACAGACGACCGTCAGCTTCGCCGCTTTCGAGGTGAACGCGCCCCCGCAGTACATGGAGCAGTGGAGCCTCTCGGTCGAGAAGAGCCTCGGCCACTCGACCACACTCGAACTCGGCTACCTCGGCTCGCGTGGCATGCACTTGCAACGCTCGCGCCTGATTAACAACGCGCCTCCGGGGCCGGGGGCCATCGGCCCGCGCCGCCCGTTCACAACGCTCAGCTTCCTGCCGGGCGTGGTGCTGCCCGACAACATCACGGTCGTCAACACGACGTTCCCCGTCAGCGGCATCAACCTTTTGGAGAACTCCGCGCGGAGCTGGTACGACGCCGGTTACGTCAACGTCCGCCGTCGTTTTTCCCACGGCTGGACGTTCTTGTCGAACTACACCTTCGCCAAGAGCCTCTCGGACGCGCCCGACTTCCGCTCGCCGATGTTCGAGTCGGCCATCCCGCAGAACAACCTGAACCTCTCACTTGAGAAAGGCCCGGCCTGCGACATCCGCCACCGCTTCTCTCTGAGCGTCGTCGCCGATGTGCCCGCATGGCGCGGGAAGGGGCTTTTGAATATGCTGACGCGCGGCTGGCAACTGGCGGCGGTCTACCAGGCCCAGAGCGGATTCCCCTTTACCATCTCCGTCTTCGGCGACACCGCTAACGCCGGAACCTTGCTCGGCGAGAACCCGATCCGCGCACGCTACACGGGGCAGCCCATCTTCGGCCCCGGCACGCGCACCTCTGACAGTTGGTTCAACCCCGCGGCTTTCGCCACGCCCGCCGCCTTTACTTTCGGAGACGTGGGGCGGAACACGATCTACGGCCCCGGGATGCAGAAGCTCGACTTCGCCTTGTACCGTGAGTTTGCCGTGACGGAAAAGATGCGATTCCAGTTTCGCGCGGAGTTTTTCAACGCGCTCAACCACACCAACCTCGGCACGCCTAACCGCTTCGTGAACACGCCGCAGTTCGGCACGATCACGGAAGCGGCGACGCCCGGCCGCGAAGTCCAACTAGGGATGCGTCTTTCGTTTTGAGAGCTGTTCTCAAACGGGCGAATGACGTTTGCGTAAGTCAACACCCGGCCGCCGTGCTCGTCTTTGCACGACGGCCGCGAAGCCGAACTCCTATGCACCACCTCGAAACGGAGCACAGCGACATGGAAGTCAACAACCGTTTGCGTACCGCGTTCGCCCTCTCTGTTAGTAAGAGCCAGTGGCGTTGAGCGGGGCGCGTCAAGTCCCCGGTGGGGACTGAACAGACAACACATTCCAGCAGGCCCGGAAGGAAGCCGCTGAAGAGTCGCTCGTCCGTCAACTGACGGGGCGGCTCGCTTTCCCCGGCCTGTAGAAAGCGAGCCACCCGTCACCATGAGACTCAAACTTCTTCTCGCCGCGCTCTGCGGCATCACCCTCCTCGTCGGCAGCGCGACAGCGCAGCAGAACACGCACCCCGCCGACATCGCTGCGTCCGCCACGCCCACGGCCACGGCTCCCAACACAGACAAGAATACGGACGCGGGCCGCCCGCCCGGCGAGGTGGAAGACCTCAAGCGCCGGGTCGAAGAACTCGAAGAGCAGAACCGCGCGCTGGCACGGACGCTCGCCGAGATCAACGCGAAGTTGGGCGCGTCGTCAGGCGCAGTGACCAGCAGTAGCAGCACCGCCGCCGCGCCGGATGCATTCGGCGCGGCGACGCCGCCCGCATCCGCCAAACGCAAGGATGAAGACCCTTACGTGCGCTGGTCGGAAATCATCGGCGAGGGGAACAAGGTTAAGCTCTACGGCTTCCTCCGCCTCGATCTGGACTTCGACAGCCAGCGCCCCAGCAACGGCCAGATACCCTTCTTCATCACCACGCCGGACGCGCGCGCGGGCGGGTCGGGCAACGGCGACTTCTCGATGCACCCGCGGCTCACCCGCTTCGGCCTCGACTACACGGGGCCGACCATCGCGAAGCTCAAAGACGCCAAGGTGACCGGCAAGTTCGAGGCCGACTTCGAGAACGGCGGCAGCGAGTCGCGCCAGATCATACGCATCCGCCACGCCTATCTCCGCCTCGGGTGGAAGGACTTTTCGCTCACCGGCGGGCAGACGTGGGACGTGGTCTCGCCGCTCTTCCCCACGGTCAACCACGACTCTCTGATGTGGAACGCGGGCAATGTCGGCGACCGCCGCCCGCAACTGCGCGCCGCCTACGAGCCGAAGGCGGGCCGCGGCAAGTTCTCGCTTGTCGGGGCCGCCGGGCTGACGGGCGCGATTGACGCGCAAGACCTCGACGCCAACGGCTTCCGCGACGGCGAAGAGTCGGCGCTGCCGAACGTACAGGGGCGCGTCGGCTACTCGTACCCGCTGGGCGCGGGGCGCGAGGCGAGCTTCGGCGTGTCCGGCTTCTACGGTTTCATGAAGACCTCGCGCGCCGTCGCCGGGCGCACCGAGTTCAACAGCCAACTCGTCAATCTCGACCTCACGCTCCCGCTCCACCCGCGCGTGACGCTGCGGGGCGAGGGCTGGTGGGGCCGCAACCTGAGCGACGTGCGCGGCGGCGCGGGGCAGGGCATTAACGCCGCCACGGGGCGCGAGATTCGCGGTCGCGGCGGCTGGGGCGAGGCGACCTTCCGTCTTTCGCGCTACTTCGCTACGAGCCCCGGCTTCACTACCGACGACCCCGTGGACTCAGACCTCCCATCGGGCGGGCGCACGCGTAACCGCGCCTTCTATCTCGGCAACCGGATCACGCCCGGCGGCAACGTCTCCTTCGGCGCTGACTACCTGCGCTGGCGCACCGACTACAAAGGTTTCCTGCGCGGCGTCAACAACCGCGTGAACATCTTCCTCCAATACAACTTCTAAGAGCGCGACGCCGCTTAAGCTGAACAGGAGCAGAACTATGAAGAACATCAAAAGGCTGACCATCTTCACGACGGTCTGCGCGGCGCTCGCGCTGTCGCTCATGCAGAGCCCGCGCGCAGGCGCCGTCGCCGCCGCCGACATGCGGGAGCGTCAATTCCAGTTCGAGTACAAGGCGACGGTCAAGGACATCCCCGCGGGCGCGAAGAGGCTCGAACTCTGGATACCCGTCCCGCACGACGGCCCGTTCCAGAAGATCACGGGCCTACAGATCGACTCGCCCACGCCCTACAAGATTCAGAAGGCGCAGCACGGCAACCGCGTCCTGCACCTCAGCATCGAGAACCCGCCGCAGCAAAGCTTCACTGTTACCATGCGCTTCGACGCGGCGCGCAAAGAGCACGTCCAGTCCCTTCTGCGGCAGGCGAACTTTGCCCCGGTCAAAGAGGAGCGCGACCCGGACATGGCGCGCTGGCTCCAGCCCGACCGGCTGGTGCCGCTCGACGCCAAGGTCAGGCAGTGGGCGAAGGAGGTGGTGGACGCCGCCAATGCTAAGACCGACCTGGATAAGGCGCGGGCCATCTACAACCACGTCATCTCGACCGTCAAGTACGACAAGTCGGGGACGGGCTGGGGGCGCGGCGACATCTACTACGCGTGCGACGCGCGGCGCGGCAACTGCACCGACTTCCACGCCATCTTCATCGGCTACGCCCGCGCCGTCGGCATCCCGGCGCGCTTCTCCATCGGCTTCCCGCTGCCCGCCGACCGGGGCGCGGGGCAGGTCAGCGGCTACCATTGCTGGGCCGAGTTCTACGCGAAGGGCGTCGGCTGGGTGCCGGTTGACGCCTCGGAGGCGGCCAAAGAC
>CAXTSK010000105.1:0-11662 GCA_964246655.1 uncultured Pyrinomonadaceae bacterium | reverse complement strand
GGTGGACTTTCTGCGAGATGCGTTTGAAGGCGCCGCCCGCGAAGGAGCTCGCGTTGTGTTTGCAGGGCGCGGTGTAGCTCGTGATCTCCACGACCGCTTCCTCGCCGAGCGCGAGCCGCGCGCCCGGGGCCAGCCCCGACCAGTCGAGGCCGGAGACCGTCAGGTTCTCGCCGACCGAGCCCGGGAAGATCGGGTGCCCCTCGGCCTGTAGCTCCAGGACACGTTCGAGCGCGAACAGGCACAGGGCGCGCTCCGGGCCGCCGTGGTAACGCAGGTCTTGTTGGCGGTCTCCGGCGAGCCCCTCCGAAGTCAGTTCGGCCTCGCGGACGGCGAGCTTCGGCACGCCGCCGTTAGAGACGTTGAGCTGGAATATTCTTCCTTCCACTTCCGACAACCTCAGCCTCCGTTCAAAAGTTTATCGCGCGTGCGCGCTGACGACTCGCCCCGTCAGTTCCGGCAGACTCTCGCGCGTATAGACGGGAAGCCCCGGCGCCGCCTCTTCCAGTCCCGCGTCGAGCCACCAACGCTCGAAGCGCGCGCGCGCGGCGGGGTCGATGCCCTGCCCCGCGTCAGAAAGGTAGAGGGCGGACGCTACGGGCAGCACGCGCCGCGCCGTGGTCTTAATCTTCAGAACGTCCGGGCGCGCGACGAGCACGGTGAAGTCCGCCGCTGAGGAGCGCAGGAAGCTGTTGCCCTCGACGACGACGCCCGGCGCCTTCACGCGTGAGAGCGCCGCGCGGAAGCCCGCCTCGACCTGCGCGTCGGTCACGACCGCCCAGTGCACTTCCGAAGCGCCCGCGTCCCAGTAGCGCCCCGTGTCCTTGCCCGGCGCGTAGGTCTCCGCGCGGCCGGAGCGGACGACCGGCTCGTCACTCAACAGGTGTGCGACGCAGCACGCGTGCGGGTCTTTACCGCAGGAGCGGTAGTGGCCGCGGGTCATCTTCAAAGCCTCCCAACCTTGAAGCGCGCGCAGCAGCTCGCACACGAGCGTCGTCTTGCCCGTGTGCGAGTTGAAACCGCCGACGGCGATGATGGTTGGCCGCATGTCGGCCACAGTATGGCCTCCGCGCACGTCGCGGGACAACCCCGATTCCCCTCGAAAAATCCGCCCGAAAATTTTCTTGAAAAAAGTACTTGACACCGTAAAGTAGTCTGCGTATATTCACACCGTCGCCCGTACCGCGGGCCGACCTCTTGAGAAGAGAGACTTCAACCGATGACGACGAACTCGAACATACACAGACGCGCGACGGCGACCACGATGTCGGCCGCCGGCCTCACGTCCGCCCCGTATCGGGGCGCGGGCGCGAGGGGCGTCGTCTGCCCGAGTCGGTCGGCCTTCAATCAAGGCGGCGGACTGATTCAGCGCCATACCCTTCGACCCGAAGGTTGGGCGCGCAAAGATCGTCGGCAGTTACAGAATTGATTCAGCGGGGGGCGGCCTCCCGCTCCCCAAATCTCGAAACAGTTCGTAGAGACTTGCGTGGAGCGGGCCTGCTTCCTCTGGGGAAGCCAGAAGGCCCGCTCCTTTTATTTTGCTGTTTGACAACCGAATTACCTTGAGGGATGAAGGCGGGGAAGTTTCCCGCTCCCCGCCTTCATCAGTTTTTTTTCGACACTTGCATCAGACGCCGAATCGGTCCGGCAGCAGCCTGTAAAGCTGTCGCTCTACGCGAGCATTGGGGGTTCGAGTCCCCCCTGGTGCACTTTGGAAGGTTGGGCACGGGCACGCCGAGCAGTCCCGAAAACTGTCGGGGCGAAAGCCCCTGTGGGTTCGACTCCCGCACCTTCCGCCAAACAAATACTTCGGAGGCGCCGCACAAAAGGCAGTGCAGCGGCGTGCTAAGCCGCCGGGCGTGAAAGCCCATGTGCGTTCGAGTCGCACCGCCTCCGCTTTAAGTTCGAACCCGTAGCTCAGAAGGATTAGAGCGCAGGTATGCGACGCCTGAGGCCGCACGTTCGAGTCGTGCCGGGTTCGCTTTTGTCCGGGGTCGTCTAAAGGGAGGACGCCTGTCTTTGGAACAGGTCATGGGGGTTCGACTCCTTCCCCCGGAGTCTTTGAAAGTTCTGCTGGTGTGGCGTAATGGCAAACGCACGGCGCTGAGGTCGCCGGGGGCTTAACTGCCCGTTGGGGGTTCGAGTCCCCCCTCCAGCATCGCACGCGGGAGTGGCGCAAATGGCTGACGCACCGTCCTCAGACGGCGGTTCATGAGGGTTCGAATCCCTCCTCCCGTATCCGTTCGAAGAAGCGCGCGTGACCCAAACGGCAGAGGTGGCTCTCTCAAAAAGAGTCTCGGTGCGGGTTCGACTCCCGCCGCGCGCATCGCGCGCGCGCGTAGCCCAAGCAGGCAGAGGCGGCATTCTTAAAAAATGCACGGTGAGAGTTCGAGTCTCTCCGCGCGCACTTACACGGAGGCGTAGCATAAAGGCAATGCACCAGGTTCCAACCCTGCGCTCCCTTCAATGGGACACATGCCTGTTCGACTCGGGCCGCCTCTGCCAAACTTTCCTGACACTCGGGGGTGTATGCAAAAGGCAAAGCGGGCTGTCCTTCAAACAGTCGCCCAAGTGGCTTCGCGGGTTCGAACCCCGCCACCCCTGTTAAGGCCTTTTCACTTTGGCCGTAGCTCAACCAGGCAGAGCGCCGCGCTGTGACCGCGGAGGTGACGGGTTCAAATCCCGCCGGCCAACCCATTCCCAGACACGGGGCGTTAGCCAAGCAGGTCTAAGGCGCGCGACTCTCTATCGCGTAAGCGCGGGTTCGAATCCCGCACGCCCTTTCAAATTTCACGGAGCGGTGGCCGAGAGGCTAGGCACTGGATTGTCGATTCAGTTTACGCGAGTTCGAGTCTCGTCCGCTCCGCCTTCTAACACGCGCTGCAAGCTCAACAGGCACGAGCACCC
The DNA here is from genome assembly GCA_964246655.1 of uncultured Pyrinomonadaceae bacterium. GTDB lineage: Bacteria > Acidobacteriota > Blastocatellia > Pyrinomonadales > Pyrinomonadaceae > QHXN01. The sequence continues at coordinate 8,758 of CAXTSK010000105.1, read as the reverse complement.
GCCTCTTAAGCGGGGGGCTGCGGGTTCGAGTCCCGCGCGGCGCATCAACTTTCGGAGTGTAGCCTAGGGGAAACAAAGGCACTCGGCTTGGGACCGAGACGACGTGGGTTCGATTCCCACCGCTCCGACTTCTTTAACGTGGACGTAGCTCAGCCAGGCGAGAGCACCGGCCCGCCACGCCGGGGACGTGGGTTCAAATCCCGCCGTTCACTTCCCTTCTCTTGGGCGGTTAGCTTAACGGAACAAAAAAGCGGGCCGCTTCGAACGGCTCAGATGCGGGTTCGATTCCTGCACCGCCCTTTCAACTTCCGCGGGAGTGATGTAACGGCCAACATTCGAGTCTTCCAAACTCGCTCTGAGGGTTCGACTCCCTCTTCCCGCATTCCGCCAGCGCACGTAGCCAAGTTGGATAAGGCGACGGTCTGCAAAATCGTCCAGCGCCGGTTCGAGTCCGGCCGTGCGCTCTCAGACGGCGAACCACCAGCACGTTCGTCAAACCTTCAACCCACACACGAGAAAGGAGGCCGTGCAATGTACCGGCTCAGGCTGTTCTACGTCGCGAGAGTCTTCCTGCGCGCCTTCGGGCGGCGCGGGGAGGGCGCGGCCCCGTTGCTCTACCGGAAGGGTTCGGCCCGCACGGGAGGCTAGCGTCCGCGTCCGCTTTGGTGGAAGCCCCGCGAGGGGCGCAGATAGAAAGAAAGATTTATGGACACCGGATCGTTGGTCAACAAGTTCGCGCTCATGGGCGCGCGCTTACAGGTTCAAGAAGTCTTGAACGGTAACTTCCGCTGGTGGCCGAAGGCCCCCGGCATCGACATCGGGACGGACGAGCGCGGCGAGTTCTTCGACATCCGCGTCGGGAACGACGAGCAGGTCGAGTACGAGGTCATAGACCTTCGGCCCGAGTTGCGGCACCTGCTCCTGCTCGGTCGCCGCGGAGAGCAGAAGGAGAAGTACCTCTGCGGCCACGACGAGCGCCACTGGTTCGTCTGCGCCGTGCCGCGCAAGTATGTGTCGGGCGTCGCGACAGCATTCGAGGCGCTTCAGCCTCCCATCGTGCGCTGGGCCGTGCATGCCAACCTCCGCCGGCAGAAGAACCGCTTCCGCCGTCGCAACGAGGCATTCGTCCGGCAGGGCGAGTGGTTCTTCGTCCCGCAGCCCGACCTCTTCGTCCCCGAACGGCTCATGCTCCGCAACGAGCCCCTGAGCCGCGGCGGCGGCAGCAAGCCCCACACGTGCCAGTTCGCGTACCGCTCGGGCGGCGTGACCGTCATGGTCTGCGCGCGCTACCCACAAGGGTTAACGCACGAGCAGTACCGGCGCGTGCTCGACGCGAACCCGAAGGCCGCACGCTACGGCTGGCGGCAGATGACGCGCGACCCCGCGTTCTACGCGCGCGGCCGCGTGTGGCACAAAGATCATAAGACCGTCGTGCTCGACCTCTGGCACCGCGTGGCGATGAACACGGAGCGCGAAGCCCCGTTCGCCCCGCGCGTCGTCTTCCTCGACTGACGGCCTTCACAGACTGCGGGCGGGGCGCGCACCCCGCGCGTCACCTCACGCCGCCCGCACTTCCCATTGCGGAATGCGGATTTCGGATTGCGGATTGATGAAAGGCAGCGCGCCTCTTATCAGTCTTCCAATCCGCATTCCGCAATCCGAAATCCGAAATCGACTGAAAGGAGGTCTGCCGGGATGAGCACTCTGAACGGCCGTGTTCTGCTTCTGAACTTCTCGTACGAGCCGTTAGGCACGGTCGGGGTGGCGCGCGCGATGTGCCTCGTCATCCGCGGCGCCGTCTCGGTCGAGGAGTTCGACGGCCAGCGCGTTTTGCGTTCGCCGCGCGCGGAGTTCCGCGTGCCGAGCGTGGTGCGCCTGCGCCGCTACGTCAACGTCCGACACCGCCGCCAGACGGCGAGCATGAAGCGCCTGCGCATCTTCGTCCGCGACCACTTCCGCTGCCAGTACTGCGGGCAGAAGCGCGGCGCGGCGGAGCTGACGCTCGACCACATCACGCCTCGCTCGCGCGAGGGTCGTTCGACGCCCGAGAACCTTGCGACGGCCTGCGTCTCGTGCAACACGCGCAAGGGCAGCCGCACGCCCGACGAGGCGCGCATGCCCCTGCTCACGACGCAGCGCCCGCTCGGCATCGGCCTCGAACACCTGCTGCTCTGCCACTACGCGGAGTCGCGCCCCGCGTGGCGCAAGTACCTCGACATCGAGGGCGTGCCGCTCAAGGCAGAGCGGCGCGAGTCGGCCTGAACGCGGAGGTGGGCCGGGCGGCCGTCCCACCTCCTTAACACAAAGATCGAATCCTCAGCTCTTATACGCGGAGGCATAGCTGACGTGGGTCAGCGTCGGTCTGAAGCACCGAAGAGGTTGGTTCGACTCCAACTGCCTCCATCTGTTCTGCAATCAAGACACGGCCGGTTAGCTCAGCCAGGCTAGAGCGCCTGTCCTACAAACAGGATGTCGAAAGTTCGAATCTTTCACCGGCCATTTCTTCGGGGCGCGGCTCATCGCGCGCGCGGGCGTGGGCGCGCGCGACCGTGGAGCGACAGGCCGACTACCGGCAGCCCGCCCCGTCCAATCTCAACGCGGCGATGTAGCTCCAACTGGCAGAGCATCCGTCTCGTAAGCGGAAACGTGCGGGTTCGAATCCCGCCATCGCCTTCACACGCGGGCCTGTAGCTCAGACGGATCAAGAGCGCTCGTCTTCTAAACGAGATGTCGCAGGTTCGAGTCCTGCCAGGCTCATCTACAAAGTTGAAGCGGAGTAGCTCAGTGGCAGAGCGGCGGTCTCATAAACCGTGTCGGACGCGGGTTCGAGTCCCGCCTCCGCGATTGTTTTAGCTTGGGTTGGTAGCTTAACTTGGCAGAGCGACAGTCTTGCAAACTGTTAGGTGTGAGTTCGAGTCTCACCCAATCCATCAAGCCCCTCCTCAACCCTTCTTGCGGCGTAGCTCAAACGGATAACAGAGCGCTTGTCTAGTAAACAAGTGTGTGCGGGTTCGAGTCCCGCCGCCGCAGTCAGTGTGCGGGGATGTGCCCTGGCGGGCATGGCGGTCTCATAAGCCGTCCACCAAAGGCGGGTTCGATTCCCGCCCCCGCGACCTTCTTCGATCCGGTGTGGCCGAAAGGTAAGGCGTCGCATTGTTAATGCGGACGATGGAGGTTCGAGTCCTCCCGCCGGAGTTCTTCCACAACGCAGGCCGGTAGCCAAGCGGCTCAAGGCATCCGCCTTTTAAGCGGGGGATCGTCGGTTCGAATCCGACCCGGCCTATGTCACATCTTTGCGGCGCGTAGCTCAGTTGGCCGAGCGCTCGACCGATAATCGAGAGGTCGGAGGTTCAAGTCCTCCCGCGCCGACTGTTTATTGCGGAGTCAGCCAATGGCAGGCTGCCTGTCTCTGAAGCAGGTCACGGAGGTTCGAGTCCTTCCTCCGCAGTTTAACCTCAAGGTAGTTCGGTTCCCTGCAACGAAACCTTTGAACCTTTGTCAAAGGGGGAACACTGAGATGGCAAACAAGTCGCTCTTCAAGTCGCTCGTGGGCAAGCTCGTCCCGGCGGCTGACGCGCGCAACGAACACAACGCGCCGGCCTATCAGCTTTCGCCGAAGCAGGCGCTCGCGCAGTACGCTGCGACGGGCTGCCTCGGCGCGACCTTCTACGCGGGCGCCGAGGAGCAGCTTGCCAAGGTGCTTGAGCTGTGCGAGCTGGTCGAAGCTGAGTTCGTCGCGAAGACGGCCGTTTACGCGCGCGAGCGCGGCTTCATGAAGGACATGCCTGCCCTTCTCCTCGCGGTGCTCGCGGCGAAGGACGTGCGCCTGCTGGCGTCGGTCTTCCCGCGCGTCGTGGACAACGGCAAGATGCTCCGCAACTTCGTGCAGATCGTCCGCTCGGGCACGGTCGGCCGCAAGTCGCTCGGCTCGGCGCCGAAGCGTCTCGTGCGCGAATGGCTCGACGCGCGCGACGCGGCGTCCGTCTTCCGCGCGAGCGTCGGCCAGGCGCCTTCGTTCGCCGACATCGTCAAGATGGTTCACCCGAAGCCGCGCGACCCGCAGCGCGAGGCGCTCTACGGCTACCTCGTCGGCCGTGAGCACAACGCGGAGGCCCTGCCCGCGCTCGTCCGCGAGTTCGAGGCGTTCAAGGGCGGCGCGCGCGAGGTCGTGCCCGACGTGCCGTTCCAGATGTTGACGGCGCTCGACCTCGGGAAGCCCGAGTGGACTGCCATCGCGCGCCGCGCGCCCTGGCAGATGACGCGCATGAACCTCAACACGTTCGCGCGCCACGGCGTCTGCGAGCAGCCCGGCCTGCCCGAGCTGGTCGCGAACCGCCTGGCCGACCCCGAGCAGGTCAAGCAGGCGCGAGTCTTCCCGTACCAGCTCATGGTCGCCTACGCCTCGGCGGACGCGCGCGTGCCGGCGGCGGTGCGCGACGCGTTGCAGGACGCGTTGGAGGTCGCCATCTCGAACGTGCCGCGCGTCGAGGGCAAGGTCTACGTCTGCCCGGACGTGTCGGGCTCGATGCAGTCGCCCGTGACGGGCCACCGCAAGGGCGCGACGACCTCGGTGCGCTGCGTGGACGTGGCGGCGCTTGTGGCCGCGGCCGTCGTGCGCCGCAACCCGCGCGCGGAGGTGCTGCCGTTCGAGCACGACGTGGTCGGCGGGCTCAACCTGAACCCGCGCGACAGCGTGTTGACGAACGCGCAGAGGCTCGCGTCGGTCGGCGGCGGCGGCACGAACTGCTCGGCGCCGCTCCGGCTCCTGAACGAGTGCGAGGCCGAGGGCGACCTCGTCCTCTACGTCTCGGACAACGAGTCGTGGGTGGACGCGAAGGCGGGCCGCGGCACGGAGACGATGCGCGAGTGGGCGAAGTTCAAGCGGCGCAACCCGCGCGCGCGCATGGTCTGCGTGGACGTGCAACCGTACCAGACCGTCCAGGCGGCCGGGTCGCCGGACGTGCTCAACGTCGGCGGCTTCAGCGACCGGGTCTTCGACGTGGTCGCCGACTTCGCCGCGGGCCGCCTCGACGCAGACCACTGGGTCGGCGTCGTCGAGGCTATCCGCCTCGACGGTGAGCAGTAAGCGGTGAGCGGTGAGCAGTAGTTGAGGAATAACGCACCTTGCGCAGTTTCTTTTAACTGCTCACCGCTCACTTTCCTTCGGGGCCGAATGCCGCCGTGACTACATCACCTTCAACGTGAAAACGTCGTCACGGTAATTCTTGTCGGCCTCCTCGTTCTTTGACTGTGGCGAATGCTGGTGTGAGTACATGGAAAAACGAAGGCTGATACCCTTTGTGAGTAGGTTCAAACCCTACGCCGGCCGCGCGAGCGTCCGGACACCTCTCACCGATCTTGTCGTCACTTCGCTTTCGTGCGCGCGGCGAATGCTGGCGGAACTACATGCCTTCCAAGCCGCAGGTTCCGGGTTCGAATCCCGGTGGCAGCGACCAATGACGCTGCCATAGCTCAATTGGCAGAGCAGCGAAGTCGTTTCGTCGAAACCTTGTCGCCGCGCTTGAAACGATGAACTATGAATGCTGAATGCTGAACTAAGAACTTTCGCCTTACAGTTCATCGTTCAGCGTTCATAGTTCATCATTCCGGAGTTGGAGAGATGTCGATCCTGACGCTTGAAGCCACCACGTTTCGCACCACCGAGGAGATACTCGCGCTGGTGCGCCGGTTCGAGGACTGCACTTTGCCGCGCGAAGAGTGGACGCACGCCGCCCACCTGACGGTCGCGCTCTGGCACCTCTTGCAGTTCGACTGGCCGGAGGCGGTCGCGCGCGTCCGCCGCGGCATCAAGCGCTACAACGCCGCGCACGGCATCCTGACGACGCCGACCGGCGGCTACCACGAGACGCTCACGCTCTTCTGGCTGCGCGTCGTTCGCACGTTCCTCGAAGCCGAGCGCAACGAGGCGCGCGCCCTCGTCCACCTCGCCAACGAGTTGATAACGTCCGCCGACAAGGGTCTCCCCCTCGCACACTACACGCGCGAACGCCTCTTCTCCCCCGAGGCCCGCGCCGCCTGGGTCGAGCCCGACTTGAAGCCGCTCGATTGAAGCTAACTATTAACCACAGAGCCACAGAGGCACAGCTTGTAGAGTACTCCTCGACAAGCTGTGCCGCTGTGGCTCTGTGGTTAGTTGATTGATTGGACGTGACAAACGATTGCCCGAGCTTGGAATCCCCCTTATTGCGCGCGGAGGATGGACAGAGGCTTTTTCGTCAACACGTCGAGGCTTGAGAGGGCGCCGACGGCGCCGACGAGGAGGACGGTGGCGGCGACGCCGGTCAAATTCAAGATAGGCGCGAACGACCAGCCGATTTCGAAGACGTAGCGCGAGACGGCGTAGGAGAGACCGTTGGCGGCCGCCGCGCCGACGAGTCCCGCGACGAGGCCAAGCAGGCCATACTCGGCGAGCATGATGGTGAGCAGCACGCGCCGCTCGGCGCCGAGCGTCTTGAGCACGGCCGCTTCGTAGACGCGCTGGAACTTCGTCATGGCGATGGAGCCGACGAGGATGAGCGCGCCGCTCAGGAAGACGAAGCCGCCGATGAAGCTGACCGCGAGCGTGATGTTCGACAGGATGCGGCTCACGCCGCGGACGATGTCGGCCACGTCGATGACACTCACGTTGGGGAACCTGTCCACGATGGCGCGCTGGAAGCGCGAGCGCTCGGGCTCGTTCGTCGGCCCGTCGATGGCACCGACGAAGGTCGTGGGTGCGCGGTCGAGCGCGCCGGGGCGGAAGAGGATGAGGAAGCCCGTCCGCGAGTTGCGCCAGTCAACACGGCGGACGCTCGTCACGCGCGCCGTCAGCTTTCGCCCCTGAATGTCGAAAGTGATCGTGCTTCCAACGTCGATGCCGCCCACGCCGCGCACGCCCTCTTCGATTGAAACCTCCGGCTCGGGCGAGGGCGTCTCGTCCCAGAACTTGCCCGTCACCAAAGTCTCGTTGGATTCGAGCCGCGGCCTGTACGTGACGACGTACTCGCGCCCGAGCATCCCGCGCTCGCCGCGCACACCCGCCGCTTCCAGGTCAATCTCCTTCCCGTTCACCGCCGCGATGCGCGCGCGCAGAGTCGGTATCAGCTCGGCATGCGCGCCCGTCGTCTTCTCCACGATCTCGCGCACGCCTTCGACCTGGTCGCGCTGCACGTCGATCAAATACATGTTCGCGAGGTTGCCGCGACGTGCCACGTCGAACTCGTCGAGCAGTCCCGCTTGCAGTGATTGAACCGACAGCACGAGGAACGCGCCGAGTCCGACGGCCAGCACGATGACGCGCGTCTGGTTGCCGGGCCGGTGCATGCTGTTAATCGCCTGCCGCACGGCGAACGTGCCCAAGCCGCGCGCGCGCCGCACGAGGAAGATGAGCAGCCACGCCGCGAGGTAGAGCACGAGCGCCGCCAGACCCAGCCCGCCGAGAAAGAAGACGCCCACGCGCAGAGAGCCCGCCTGCCAGGAGGTCAGGAGTAGAAGACCCGCGAGCACGAGCCCCGCGACCAGAGCGCGCCAGAGGTCGAGCTTCCGGCCGGGCGCGTCCTGCTCGGCCTCGCGCAGGAGCATGTTCGGCTTGATGCGGCGGATGCGCAGCAGCGGCAGCGCCGAGAAGAGCAGAGAGATGAGGAGCCCGAGCCCGAGCCCCTGCGCCACGGCGCCGGGTTGCAGGTCGTACGAGAGGTTCGGCGGCAGGCTCTCCGCGAAGCGCGCGCGGACGAACAGGAGCGCGCCCTTCGCTAAGGCCACGCCGAGCAAACTGCCCAAAGCGCCGAGCGCGAGCACCTGTGCGAGGTACGCGGCCGTCAGGCGGCGCCCCGTCGCGCCGACGCACTTGAGCACGGCGATGGTCTTCTTCTTCTGCTCGACGAAGACGCGCGTGACCGAAGAGACGCCGATGCCGCCGAGCACGAGGACGACGAGGCCCGTTAAGGAAAGATAGTTCTCGGCGCGCGCGAACTGCTCGCCGAGGTTCTCCTGCGAGTCCCTGTACGAGCGGACGTTGATAACGTTGTTGCCGACCTCTGAGCGGAGCGCCTTGACGAGTTCGTTCAAGCGCCCTTCGTCCGTCTTGAAGAGAATCTTCCGGCGCGCGCGGCTGCCGAAGCCCGTCAAACCCGCCGCTTCAAGGTCTGCACGCGCGACGAAGACGCGCGGCCCCAGGCGGAAGCCGCCCGAGCTGCCCGGCTCCTGCTTCGACACGCCGCGTATCTCGAACTCGCGCTCGCCGATGCGTACGCGGTCACCGACCTTCAAGCCAAGACGTTCGAGCAGCAAAGGCGCGACGACCGCCCCGCCGTTCTCGACCAAAGCGAAGTCGAACGGGCGGCCGTCCTCAAGCCTGAAGTCGCCGTAGAGCGGGAAGCCGCGCTCGACGCCCTTCAGCTCGACCATCAGCGCGCCGCCGCGAGCTTCGTCCGCGGGGCGCAGCATCGTCGGCGCTTCGATGGTCTCGGTGCGCGCCTCGACGAGCGGCGGGCGTGCGACGCGCTCGATCTTCGCCAGCGCGTCCTGCGTCCACTCGCGCGTCGTCTCGGCCTGCACGTCGGCCGTCATCAAAGCGCGCGCCTCGCCCGCCACTGCGCGGTTCAAGCTCTGAATCATCGAGCGCAGCGCGACGATGCTGCCCACGCCGATGCCGATGCACAGGAAGAAGAAGAGCAGACGCCGCCAAGACGCGCGCAGCTCGCGCCACGCGAGGTTGAAGATGAAGCTCACGGACGCGCTGCCTCCTCAAGCTCTACAC
>CAXTSK010000104.1:0-11668 GCA_964246655.1 uncultured Pyrinomonadaceae bacterium | reverse complement strand
GTCGTCGTCCGCCCACTTCACGCGGGCGTTGAGACTCATAGGGTGGAAGCGCACGTCTTCGAGCGCGCGGCGTTGCAACTCGTGGTACTCGAAGACCTCGACGCCCACGCCGCGCTTCAAGAGGAAGCCCATCTTCTCGCCGGGCGCGAGCGGGCGCGGGTCGCGCACCATGTTCTCTAAAGGCACGACGCCCTTCTCCGAAGAGGCGAAGAACTCCTTCTCCGTCTCGCCGCACCAGAGCGGCCGAAGGCCGAGCGCGTCGGAACTGAAAACAATCTCGTCGGCCTGCCGCGCGATGATGGCCGCGGGGCCTTGCGCGTGCGCGCCGAACGCGCGGCGCCAGTAGCGGTACAGCTCGCGCACCTCCGCGGGGAAGCGCTCGATCTCGCTCCACACGGGCGGGAAGGCAATCTCCAGCGCGTTCATCAGGCTCAGGCCGTACTCGAACATGAAGCTCTCGACGACGCGGTCTAAGACCTGCGAGTCGCTGGCGCGTGGCGGGAGTTGGAAGCCGAGCGCGAGCGCTTCCCGACCGAGTCTATCGACCGAGTTGATCTCGCCGTTGTGGCCGAGCGTGGAGAACATCTGCGCGCGCTCGGGGCGCGAGTCGGTGTTGGTCGAGTAGCGGCCGTGGCCGAGCGAGATGGCCGACTTGAAGTCGGGGTGCGAAAGCTCCGGGAAGTAGCGGCGCAGGGTGTCCGCGTCGCCGCGCACCTTGTAGATGACGCTGTTCGGGCTGAGCGATGCGACGTGGACGGGCAGCTCCCGTTCGAGCCGCAGAGTGATGTGAAAGATGTCTCGGTCTTCGACGCCGCGCGCGGTGCGCGGGAGAGCGGCCACCTGCCAGAACTCGGGCTCCATGGCGCGCGCCTGCGGCCCGAGCGCCTCGGTGCGCACGCGCGCGGTCTCGCTGACGAGCACTTCGAAGAGCGACTCTTCGAACAACTCAAGCGCGCGCCTCTTAATCTCGAACGAGCCGGCGCGGTGCTCGTGCGGGATCATGATGTGCGCGACGGTGAACTGCGCGCGGTTGACGAGTGAGCCGCGCAGGCCCGCCGCCTCAAGCCGCTTCGCCCAGCGCTCGCGCGGGATGTCTGTCTGAAGCCCTGCGCCGTCGCCCTCGCCCTCGACCTCGCCCGTGCGGTGGCCCATGCGCGCAAGGGCTTCGAGCGTGCGCTTGACGTTGCCGTGTGAAGGACGCCCGTCCTTCTTCACGTTGGCGATGATGGCGCAGGCGTCGTGCTCGGACTCGTCGTGGTGCCAGCGGCTCGGGCGGTCCGCGGCGCCCCGCGCGTGCGCGCGCGCGTAAGAATCGCCGACTCTGTTAGCCGCCTCAGACATTAACTTTGGTCGAAAGAAGGTCGGGGGAAAAAAGAGGCCATCAACCCTCGGACGTTGATGGCCTGCCGCACACACTTCGGTTGCAGGACAAGCCGTCAGGTTACGCGCTTACGCGCGTGGACGACTACAGACACGCGCCCCGTAAGGGCGACGGCCGAAGTCTTCCGGCGCCGGAAGCGCGACTTGACGGAAGTGGTTGGACGCAGATCAGACATTCCACACACCCGGAGACTGGGTTGATGGCGCCCGCCGGCTTTGGCACCACACGGCCGGCGCTTCTCTCCCCACTATGGAGGCGGATGCTACAACCTTCGAAGCCATTTGTATAATTGATAATTTTTACAAGGTCATAAATCGCAGCCGCCCTCTTCCACGCGACACATTCGTCGCGATTCGGAGTGCGACGACAAAAACGTCGGCCTTCATCAATTGCTTGAGAATAACGTCTCTGGCAATTCAACACAGAGACACAGAGACACGGCTTGATGGGATATTTCTTCAAAGCTGTGTCTCTGTGTCTCTGTGGTTAAAGCCCTGAAACATCGGCTACAAGTCGCATCAGCAACCGACCGACTGTCATCAACATTCCCGCCGCGACATTTTTGCAGCATATGTGGTCGCGAACGACGAGATTGTCACAATCGTCCGTCGCCGACGGAACCTTTCGCACGCGCTTAACCCTGAAAATCTAATGTTTGAGCGCCGAGGGACGCAGCGGTACGGGCCTTGCCATCCGAGTCCGGCCACGAAGGCTGCGAACACAGACGGAGGTTTTAAGCTCGTGTCACTGATCTTGAGCGGTAAAGAATTCATCTCGGCCGACCCGCTCGGCGCAAGCGTCCTGGCGGGACTCTCGAAGCTCGCCTCGCGCAACCCCGTGCTCCTCAACGGCGTCCGCTTGAGCGCGCAGGAGTTGGCCGAGTTGGCAGAGGAGGCGCGCCGCACCGAGCGCGCCGTCTGGGTCGGCGCCGGCCCGCGGGACGCCGCGAAGTGAGTGCGCCCTTCAAGTCATTTCCATGTCGGCACACGCGGGGTCGCTTGACTAACCGCGGACGGGTGTGGCTATTGTCACCGGACGTTTCTCGCTGAGGTGACTTGACGCACATGGAAATGACGCAGCTCGAATTCTTCCTCCAGGTCATCGCCGAGGGCAGCTTCTCGAAGGCGGCGGACGCCGTCGGCCGCACGCAGCCCGCGGTGAGCATCGCCATCCGAAGGCTCGAAGAGGAGGTCGGCGCCCCGCTCTTCGACCGCTCGCAGAAGTCGCCGACGCTCACCGAGGCCGGCGTCGCCATCCAGGACTACGCCCAGCGCATCCTCACGCTGCGCGACCAGGCGCGCGGCGCCGTCGCCGAGCTGCGCGAGCTGAAGCGCGGGCTCGTGCGCGTCGGCGCCAACGAGAGCACGTCGCTCTACCTGCTGCCGCAGGTCATCCTCTCCTTCCGCGAGAAACATCCGGACGTGAAGGTCGAAATCTACCGTCACGTCTCCGAGCGCCTGCCGCGCGAGGTGCTTGAGCGCAACGTGGACTTCGCCGTCCTCGCCTTCGAACCCGTTGACCGCGACCTCGAATCCTTCTGCGTGCTGCGCGACGAGCTCGCCCTCATCCTCAACCCCGAGCACCCGCTCGCCGGGCGCGCAGAGGTGACGGTCGAAGAGCTGGGGCGCGAGTCCTTCCTCGCACACAACGTCAAGACCGCCTCGCGCACCAAGGTCATCGAGGTCTTCGCCGAGCACCACACGCCGCTCAACATCTCGCTTGAGCTGGCGACGGTCGAGACCATCAAGCGCTTCGTGCAGCTCAACGTCGGTCTCGCCTTCGTCCCGCACATGTGCGTGCTCGAAGAGCTGGAGCGCGGCACGCTCGCGACGGTGCCCGTGAAGGGGCTGACCTACGTGCGCACGCTCTGGGCGACGCACCGCCGCAACGCGACACACTCGCACGCGGCCGCCGCGTTCCTCGCGGCGCTGCGCCAGCACGCGAAGGTGGCCGCATAAGCCGCGCCTATCGGCCCATAAAAATTTTTCTCGAAGTATTTGTTGACAGCCCCGTGCGGCTTCCTTACTATCCCTGAGTCGCCCCGCCCGCGGGGCATCAACGTCAAACGGACTTTCGACATGAATTACGACGCGCGCTTTTATTACTTCGCCTTTACCTACCGCTACCTCTACGGGGGGCGGCGGGCCGGGCGGACTTCGTGCGCGCGTGGGTGTTCGAGAGCGACTTAAAGACGCGCACCAAAAGATTCGAACCGAGCCGGCCGCGACCCCGAGTGGATGTCGCGGCCGGCTCTTTTTGATTGCTGATTTCGGAGTTTTAACTGATGACCATCGAAGACTGGCGGGTCGAGATAGACAAGATTGACGCGGAGCTTCTGCGGCTTTTGAACGCGCGCGCCGAGATCGCCGTCCGCGTGGGCGAGTCGAAGCGCGTCGCGGGGCTCTCAGTTTTGAACCGCGGGCGCGAGCGCGAGGTGATCGAGCGCGCACGCGCGAACAACCGCGGGCCACTCGACGGCGAGGCGGTCGAGCGCCTCTTCCGCGCCGTCATACGCGAGGCGCGCCGCCTACAGACGCAGCTCGCCGCCGAGACCCAGGAGGCCGCGAGATGAGCGAGGGCGACGGCCCGACGCGCGTCGCCTTCCAGGGCGAGCGCGGGGCCTTCAGCGAGGAGGCGGCCGTGAAACTCCTGGGCGAGGGCGTCGTGCTCGTCCCGCGCCCGACCTTCGAGTCGCTCTTCGCGGCTGTCGGGGAGGGCTTGGCCGACCTCGCGCTCGCGCCCGTCGAGAACACACTCGCGGGCTCCGTCCACCGCGTCTACGACCTGCTCCTCGATAGCCCGCTCCACATGACGGCCGAGGTCGTCATCCCCATCCGACACTTCCTCATCGGACTGCCCGGCTCGAAAGCTGAAGAGATTAAAACGGTCGAGTCGCACCCCGTCGCCCTCGCGCAGTGCGAGCGCTTCTTCGCCTCGCGCCCCGACATACGCCGCGTCGCCGCCGACGACACGGCGGGGAGCGTCGCCGCCGTCCTGCGCCGCGGAGACCCGAGTTGTGCCGCGGTCGCGGGCCGTCGCGCGGCGGAAATCTACGGCGGCCAAATCCTGCGCGAAGGGCTCGAAGACCACCACGAAAACTACACGCGCTTCGTGCTGCTCGCCCCCGAGCCTTCCGACGGGAAGGAGGCCGACAAGCTCTCGCTCGTCCTCAAGCTCGCGCACCGCCCCGGCGCGCTGCATCACGCGCTGGAGCCCTTCGCCCGCCGCCGTCTCGACCTGCTCAAGATCGAGAGCCGGCCGCTGCGCGGACAGCCCTGGGAATCTCACTTCTACCTCGACCTGCTCGCGCCGTCCGGCGACACGGAGCTGGCGGCCGCGCTCGAAGAGCTGCGCGAGCGCGCCGCAAGCCTTCGCGTCCTCGGCCACTACGCCTCGGCTGGACAGTAGGCAGATGGCAGTAGGCAGTACGCTCCGCGTCATGAATGTTGAGATGTTAACCATGAGTTCTCGGCAGACAGGTTTTCAACTGCCTGCTGCCATCTGCCTACTGCCTACTTCTTTTTATGACTAAGCGTTGGGACAGGGTGACGGTGGTCGGGTGCGGGCTGGTCGGCGCGTCGTTCGCGCTTGCGCTCAAACGCGCGGGCGCGTGCGGGAGCGTCGCGGGCTGGGACAGCGATCACGCCGCGCTCGACGAAGCACTGCGCGTCGGCGCGATTGACGAAGTTGAAGTTGCTTTCAAAGAAGGCAGCCTCTCCCGTTCAGATCTCGTCTACCTCGCGACCCCCGTCGGGCAGATCGTCGAGTTCCTGCGCGCGGGCGCGCCGCACGCCAGGCCGGGCGCGGTCGTGACCGACGCGGGGAGCACGAAAGTAGAAATTTGTCGTGCGGCGGGTTTGCAAACAGAAAAGGCGTGGCGCTTCGTCGGCGGCCACCCCGTCGCGGGCAGCCACCTACGCGGGCCTGCGCACGCACGGGCCGACCTCTTCGAGGGCGCGCCCTACGTTCTGACGCCGCCCGAAGACGGCAGCGACCCTTCGGCGCTCGCCGCGCTCGAAGAGACCTTAAAACTCCTCGGCGCGCGCGTGCGCGTCATGACGGCGGACGAACACGACCGCGCGTTGGCGAGGCTGAGTCACGTGCCGCAGCTCGTCTCGTGCGCGCTGGCGGCGACGGCCGATGAAGGCATGGATGAAGTCGAACTCAACGCGCTCGCCGGCCCCGGCTACCGCGACATGACGCGGCTGGCGTCGAGCCCGTGGGGCATCTGGCGCGACATCCTCGCCACGAACTCGTTTGAAGTGGCCGACGCGCTCGACGCGCTCATCTCGAAACTCTCCGCCGCGCGCGACGGGCTGCGCGGACACTCCCGACAACTGTTCGAAGACCTTGAAGGCGCGCGCCGCGTGGAAGGACTCGCCGCGGCGGGCTCCGCGCACCCTCCCGACAACTGTCCTATCCCCTTGATGCCGCGCGCCGGGTGGATGGACGCGCCGGGGCGCGCGCTCTCTTCGGCCGAGTCAGGCCGAGTTAACCCACATGCTGAAGGCAGTCAAAGACATGATTCTGATCCTCGACCCGAAAGTCGCCGCGGGCGGCGAGACGTACGGCCAGTTGATGGCCCACCTCTCGCGCCTGCCCAACATCGAGCTGCGCGTGCACCAGGAGCAGGGCGCGGAGAAGTCGCTGACCGAGATCTATCTCATCGGCAACACGGCCGCGCTCTCGGTCGAAGACATGAAGGCGCTGCCCGGCGTCGATCACGTCGTCCGCGTCTCGGAGGAGTACCGCGTCGTCGGCCGCCACAAGGACGACGAGCGTCCGACCTTCTTCGACTACAAGGGCGTGCGCTTCGGCCAGGACACTTTGAACGTCTTCGCCGGCCTCTGCGCCGTGGACACGCGCGAGCACGTCGAGCAGATGATGCGTGCGCTGCAAGCCCACGGGCAGGTCTGCACGCGCATGGGCGCGTACAAGCCGCGCACCTCGCCCTACTCGTTCCAGGGCCACGGGCGCAACTGCCTGCCTTACGTCTTCGAGCTGGCGGGCAAGTACGGCGTCAAGGTCATCGCGATGGAGGTGACGCACGAGTCGCACATCGACGAGATCCGCGCGGCACTCGAAGAGACCGCGAGCCCCGCGGGCGTCATGCTCCAGATCGGCACGCGCAACACGCAGAACTTCGAGCTGCTCAAGTTCGTCGGCCGCCAGCGCGACTTCCCCGTGCTCCTGAAGCGCGGCTTCGGCATCACGCTCGACGAGTCTCTGAACGCGGCCGAATACCTCGCGAGCGAGGGGAACCGCAAGGTCGTCTTCGGCCTGCGCGGGATGAAGACGAGCATCGGCGACCCGCACCGCAACTTCGTGGACTTCGCGCACGTGCCCGTCGTCAAGCGTTTGACGCGGATGCCCGTCTGCATCGACCCTTCGCACTCGGTGGGCGTGCGCACCTACGCGCCCGACCGCCTGCTCGACATCCTCCACGTCACCGCGCAGGGCGTCATCGCCGGGGCGAACATGATCCTCGTGGACTTCCACCCGGACCCTTCGCGCGCGCTCGTTGACGGCCCGCAGGCGCTCACGCTCCGCGAGCTTCCGCACTTCCTCGAAGACGCAGCGCTCGTCCGCGAGACCTACGAGAAGCGCGTCGCGCTCGCCGCCCGCGCGGCGGAGAGGAGGGAGGAGCCGGTGGAGGTCAAGGTCTAATCAACTGTAAAAAAGTAACCACAGAGACACGGAGGCACGGCTTTGAAGACATAAGTCATCAAGCCGTGCCTCTGTGTCTCTGTGTTGAATTGTACCCGCTAACCGAACGCCGCTTCTACCAACGACTCAAGCGACGGCTCTATCTCCTCACACGCAGACTCCTTGTCGAGCAGCTCCGCCAGCGCGGGCGGCGTCTCCACTTCCCTTCCCACCAGCGACTCGACTATCGACTCGAACTTCGCCGGGTGCGCCGTCGCGACGACGACCCAGTGCGGCGTGGGGAGCAACGCGCGCAGGGGGACGGCCGCGGCGGTGTGCGGGTCGAAGATGTGACCGCGTGCCGCCCCTTCGACTATGGTGCGCTTTATCTCTTCGTCGCCGATGGTGAAGGCGCGCGCGAAGCTTTTGAGTTTGTCGAAGTCCGGGTGCAGGTTGAGCAGACGCTCGACGTTGCTCGGGTTCCCCACGTCCATCGCGTTGGCGAGGGTGCGCACCGTGGGGCGCGCGGCCCACGCGCCGGAGTCGAAGTAGTCGGGCACGGCGCGGTTCGCGTTCGTCGCGAGCGCGATCTCGCGGATGGGCAGACCCGCCGCCCGCGCCCAGAAGGCCGCGACGGCGTTGCCTAAATTTCCCGTCGGCACGACAAGACCCGCGCGCGCGCCGCGTCGGCGCATGTACCACAGGCTCGCCGCCGCGTGATAAGCGGCCTGCGGCAGCAGCCGCCCGAGGTTGATGCTGTTGGCCGAGAGCAGCCCTTGCGCGCGATTCAACTCGCGGTCGGCGAAGGCTGCTTTGACGACGCGCTGACAGTCGTCGAAGTCTCCGCGCACGGCGAAGGCGCGCACGCCCGCGCCCCAGCAGGTCAACTGCTTCTCCTGCCGCGGCGAGACGAGCCCCTTTGGATAGAGGATGACGACCTCGACGTTCTCGCGCCCGGCGAAGGCCGCCGCGACCGCGCCGCCCGTGTCGCCCGAGGTCGCCACCAGCACAGTCCGACGCCCGGGCAGGCGCGAGACGCACGCGGCGAGGAAGCGTGCGCCGAAGTCTTTGAAGGCCGCGGTCGGGCCGTGGAAGAGTTCGAGCACGGCGGTCGTGTCATCAATATCAACAAGCGGGACGGGAAAGTTGAAAGCCTCGCGGCAGATGTCCGCGAGGTGCGAAGACAATTCGTCGCCTTCGAAGAAGGGCGTGAGGAACTTCTCCGCGATGTCAGGCAGAGATTCGAGGCCGTCGAACTCTTCGACCTCAAATTGATGAAAGCGCTCGGGCACGTAGAGCCCGCCGTCGGGCGCGAGGCCGGTCTGGATGGCCTCAGATAGTCCGAGGGGCGGCGAGGCCGCGCGCGTGCTGACGTACCTCATATGACCCTCGCGCCCTCTTCAGAGACCGGCGAGACCCACGAGTCAACTTCGCCGACGCCGCTCGACTTGAACGCGCCGACCATCACCTCGCGCACGCGCGCGGCCGTCTCTTCCGAATCGACGAGGGCGAAGACGCTCGGGCCGGAGCCGGAGATGGAGGCGCCCAGGGCGCCCGCTTCGAGCGCGCCCGCCTTCACGCGCGCGAAGCCGGGGATGAGCGCGGCGCGCTGCGGCTCGATGAGAACGTCTTCGAGGCAGGTCTTCATCAACTCAAGGTTGTCGGTGAAGCAGGCGGCGACGAGGCCGGCGAGGCGCGCGGACTGACGCACATGATCCGCGAGCGGGACAAAGGGTCGCAGGACGGCGCGCGAGTCGCGCGTGTCTACGCGGACGTGCGGGTGGACGAGCACGGCGAGGAGCCCGCGCGGGACGGGCAGGCGCACGCAACGCAGCGGCTCGGTCGAGACGATGAGCGTGAGCCCGCCGAACAGCGAGGGCGCGGCGTTGTCCGGGTGCGAAGCCCCGCACGCCACCTGCTCGGCCGCGAGCGCGTACGCGAGCAGGGACTCTTTCGGGAGCGACTCTGCGAGCAGCGAGTTCGCCGCGATGAGCGCCGCCACGGCCGACGCGGCCGAGCCGCCCATGCCCGAGCCGAGGGCGATGCCTTTGCGCACACGCACGTCGAAGCCGAAGCCGGGGCGCAGGTCTTCGAGCAGCTTGATGAGTCCGACGGTCGCCGTGTTCTGCGCGGCGTCGAGCGAGATGGCCCCCGGCGCGAGCGTGCCCGTCGCGTCGGAGACTTCGACGACGCGGACGGACTGCTCTTCCGTCAACGTCACCCACACCTCGTCGCCCGCGGCCTCGACGGCGAAGCCGAGGGCGTCGAAGCCGACGGCGACGTTCGAGACGGTCGCGGGCGCGAACGCCGCGGCGCTCCTCATAGCGGCGCCCCCAGGAAGGCCGCGAGGCGCAGGAGGTCTCCGAAGACGCCGGCCGCGGTCACGGCCGGCCCCGCGCCGGGGCCGCGCACGATCATCGGCTGCGCGTCGTAGCGCACGGTGCGGAAGCTGACGACGTTGTCGCTCTCGCTCAAGCCCGCGAACGGGTGCGCGAGCGGGTAGGGTCGTAAAGAAGCGGAGACGCGCCCGTCCTGCTCAATCGTCCCGACGTAGCGCAACACCTCGCCCCGCGCGCGCGCGGCGTTCAACTGTTCGGCGACCGCCGCGTCGTGTTTGCTCAAGTCGTCGAAATATTCCCCGACGGTCGAGGAGCGCAGGTCTTCGGGGACGAGGCTCTCGACCTCAACATTCTCAAGCTCGATCTCCATACCCATCTCGCGCGCGAGGATGACGAGCTTGCGCCCCACGTCCATGCCCGACAGATCGTCGCGCGGGTCGGGCTCGGTGTAGCCGCGCGCGTGCGCCTCGCGCACGACCTGCGAGAAGGGCTTCGTGCCGTCGAAGGTGTTGAAGATGTAGGAGAGCGTGCCCGACAGCACCCCCTCGATTCTCAGCACCTCGTCGCCCGTGTCGAGCAGGTCGCGCAGCGTGTGGATGACCGGCAGGCCCGCGCCGACGTTCGTCTCGTAGAGGAAGTAGCGCCCGCGGCGGCGCGCGGCCTCGCGCACGGCGCGGTACTGCGCCATGGGGCCGGTGTTCCCCTTCTTGTTCGGCGTAATAACGTGGATGCCGAGGCCGAGCCATTCCGCGTAGCGCGCGGCGACGCCCGCGTCCGACGTGGCGTCGATGAGCACGGCGTGCGGCAGGTGCTCCGCCAGGACGTGCCCGGCGAAGCGCTCGATGTCTGCGGCCGAGCCTCTGCCGCCCAGGTCTTCCTTCCAGTTATCCAGATCGACCGCGCGCTCGTCGAGCAGCATCCGGCGGCTGTTCATCACGCCGCGGACGCGCACGTCTATCGAGCGATGCTCGCGCAGCCCTTCGAGCCGCGCGTTGAGCTGGTCGAGGAACGTCCCGCCGATCAAGCCTGTGCCGACGACGCCGACCGAGAGCGTCTGGTGCGAGAGGTAGAAGGCCGAGTGGACGTTGCGCAGCGAGCGCGTCGCCTCGCGCTCGTCGATGACGGCCGAGATGTTCCGCTCCGAGGAGCCTTGCGCGATGGCGCGCACGCTCACGCCCGCGCGCCCGAGCGCCGTGAAGAATTTCCCGGCGACGCCCGGCGCGTCCACCATCCCGTCGCCGACCGCGGCGAGGATGCAGCAGCCTTCGGTGAGCCCCACGGTCTGAATCTGCCCGCGTGCCATCTCGGACATGAACGCCTCTTCGACCGTGCGTTTCGCGAGCGCCCCTTGCGGGCCGGGGACGGCGAAGCAGATCGAGTGCTCGCTCGACCCCTGCGAGATGAGGACGACCGAGACGCCCTCCGCGCGCAGCGCGCCGAAGAGCTTGTTGGCGATGCCGGGCACGCCGACCATGCCCGTGCCCTCGACGTTGACGAGCGTCATGCCCTCGACGGTGGCGAAGCCCTTGACGGGGAAGGCCGACGACGACTCGGCCGAGATGGTCGTGCCCGCGGCATCGGGGCGAAAGGTGTTCTTGATGTGGACGGGGATGCCGCTCGCGATGACCGGCGACATCGTGTTCGGGTGGATGACCTTCGCGCCGAAGTAGGCCAGCTCGGCCGCCTCGGCGTAGGAGAGCGCGGGGACGACGAGCGCGTCGGGGACGCGGCGCGGGTCGGCGCTCAGGACGCCGTCCACGTCCGTCCAGATGGTGACCGAAGAGGCTTCGAGCAGCGCCGCGAAGATCGAGGCCGAGTAGTCGCTGCCGTTGCGCTTCAAGGTCGTCGCCACGCCCTCGCGCGTCGAGGCGATGAAGCCGGTGACGACGAGCGTTTCGGGCTCGCGCCCTTCGAGCCAGTCGCCGAGCTTCGCGCGCGAGACCTCCCAATCGACGGCGACGCCGCGCGCGTCCGACTCGACGACGAGCACCTCGCGCGCGTCGAGCCAGTCGGAGTCGCAGCCCCTCTGCGCGAGCAGGGCGTCGAGGAAGCGCGCCGACCACAGCTCGCCGTGGCCCGAGACGAACTCCGCGATGGGCTCGGAGTTGAGTCGCGCGATCCAGACGCCGCGCAAGACCTCTTCGATCTCGCGGAACTCGGCCTCAAGCGTCTCGACCAAAGACTGCTCGCGCCCGGCGTCGAGCCCGAGCGCGGCCGCCGTCTCGACGTGGCGCGCGCGCAGGCGCCCGAGCGCCTCGACGTCCGGGTGCCGCCGCCCGCGGCCACCGTCAGCGGCGCCCCG
>CAXTSK010000103.1:0-11681 GCA_964246655.1 uncultured Pyrinomonadaceae bacterium | reverse complement strand
GTCCACGTCGAGCTTGAGGTGGCGCACGCGAAGTTCTTCTCGCAGGTCTACGCGGTGCTGACGGCCGAGCAGAAGGCGAAGCTCGCCGAGCTGCATAAGCAGATGCAGGAGCACCACAGGCAGGGGCCGCCCCCGCCCCCGCCGGGTAGCGAGGACGGCGGCAGGTAAGTCCATAAATTTCATATCCGGGGCGCCGCATTCATACTGGGCCTTTGTGGCGCCCCGGTCATGGGAGGCCGTACGCGGGTCGGCCTCCCTTTTCTTATCTCACACACGGCTTTACAAAACTTTACAAGAGGGTGACGAACTCTTTACCCGGCGAAATGCCTCGCGGGCATCGAAAGGTCACACAGATTAAGCGCCGGGGAGTCGGTTCGACTCGATCAATCCGGCGACGGCGGACAGAGCATTTCATACACGGAGGCGGCCACGGTGATGAGGCGTTTATTCTTATTCGGTTTTCTCGCTTTAACTGTGCTGGCGTCGGGCGGCGCGCAAGCCGCGCGCGCGCAGGCGCCGCAGCAGGCTTCGAAGGACGGGGCCGGCGCGGTCGATGTTAACCGCATCGTGCGCGCGTTCACGGCCAAGGAGACGCAGTTCCGGAAGGCGCTCAACAACTATACCTTCACGCGCGACGCCGTCGTGCAGACCATCGGCTGGGGCGGGCAGATTACGGGCGAGTACAACCGCATCTCGCAGTTCGTCTTCAACGACGCGGGCGAACGCTTCGAGCGCATCACGCGCTTCCCCGTCCCGACGTTGACCGAGATCAGCTTCACGCAGGAAGACCTCGAAGACCTCGGCGGCGTCCAGCCCTTCGCGCTCGAAGCCTCGAAGATCGACCTTTACAATTTCACTTACGTCGGCAAAGAGAAGGTTGACGAGCTGGACACGTACGTCTTCGACGTGGCACCGAAGACGATGCCGAAGAAGGTGAGCGAGCGCTTCTTCCAGGGGCGCGTCTGGGTCGATTCGGGCGACCTGCAAATCGTCAAGGTCAAGGGCAAGGGCGTGCCCGAGGGCAAGCAGCGCTTCCCCGTCTTTGAAACTTACCGCGAGCAGATCGACGGCAAGTACTGGTTCCCGACCTACACCTACGCCGACGACGAACTGGTCTTCCCCGGCGGCCAGACCGTCCACCTCCGCATGAAGGTCAAGTACACGGACTTCAAGCCCTTCCGCAGCCGCGTCCGCGTCATCGAAGAGGGCGAGCCCGGCGATGTTCCTGACACCCCTAAACCGTAGTCATAAATCAGATGTCAGCAGAAGCAGTTTTTAACCCAACCCTCGCCGCCCCGCGCGAGGTGACGCCGGAGCGCGCCTCGGACTTCGCGCTGGCGCAGAGGGCGGCCCGAGGCGACATGCATGCGTTCGAGGAGCTGTTCCGGCTCCACCGGCGGCTCGTCTACGGCCTGTGCCTGCGCATGACGCAGGACGTGGCCGAGGCCGAGGACGTGACGCAGGAGGTCTTCGTCCTGCTCTTCCGCAAGATCGGCGGCTTCCGCGGCGAGGCCAACTTCACGACGTGGCTGCACCGCCTGACCGTCAACCAGGTCTTGATGCGCTTCCGCAAGAATAAGTCGCGGCGCGAGGACGCGCTCGAAGACGAAGACCTGCGCCCGCACGAGTCCGTCCGCCCGTCTTCGCCCCGGGCTTCGCAGTTGATCGACCGCATCACGCTTGAGAGCGCCATCGCGCAGCTGCCGCCCGGCTACCGCGCGGCCTTCATCCTCCACGATGTCGAAGGCTACGAGCACGAAGAGGTCGCGCGCATCCTCGGCTGCGCCGTCGGCACCTCGAAGTCTCAGCTCCACAAGGCGCGCACCAAGCTCCGCAAGCTCCTCAACGCCCGCTAAGAATCAGGTCGGAACCGCCCGCTACTGCGGGTGGTTCCGACCGTTATTTCGTACGAAGTCCATCCCAGCGTCTCCCCCTTCGCTTTAAGAAGAAAAGTCGGAACCATTTCGTTGACGGGCCGTATGCTGCACAGTAATATATTGCTATGTCATATATCGGCTCAGACATTCTCGCGCGAGAGTTGAAGAAGGGGAGCGCCGAGCTGCTCATCCTCTCGCTCGTCGAGCACCAGCCGCGCCACGGCTACGACATCGGGAACCTGATCGAGCAGCGCTCGGGCGGCGTGCTGCGCTTCAACGTCGCGTCGCTCTATCCTCTGCTCTACCGTTTGGAGAGTCGCGGCTGGATACAGGGGCGCTGGGTTGAGCAGGCCGGGCAGCGCCGCCGTCGCTACTACAAGTTGACGGCCGAAGGGAAGAAAGTCCTCGCCGCGCAGCGCGATACGTGGCGCGAGTTCGTCGAGGCCATCGGCCGCATCACGGGAACGGAACATGCCTGACTGGAAGGACGAAGTCAGACGAAGGCTCTCGGGCCTGAGGCTGAAGCCGACCCGCGAGTCGGAGATAGTCGAGGAGCTTTCGCAGCACCTCGAAGACCGTTACGAGCAGTCGTTGCGCGACGGCGCCGGGCCTGAGGAGGCGTACCGCGCGGCCTTGCAGGAGTTGACCGAGAGCGACCTGCTTGCACAGGGCTTGCGCCGCGTCGAGCGGCCCGCGCGCCTTGAGCCGGTCGCGCCGGGCACGCCGAGGAGGTTTGGGATGTTTGGAGATTTCGGGCACGACCTTCGTTACGGCGTGCGGATGCTTTGGAAGAACAAGGGCTTCACGGCCGTCGCGGTCATCGCGCTGGCGTTAGGCATCGGCGCGAACAGCGCCATCTTCAGCGTCGTCAACACGGTGCTGCTGCGCCCCCTGCCATACAGGGAGCCGGAGCGGCTCGTGATGGTGTGGGAAGACAACTCGAAGATCGGCTACCCGCGCGACACGCCCGCGGCGGCCAACTACGCCGACTGGCGCGATCAGAGCACGGTCTTCGAGGGCATGGCGGCGACGGCCGACCTGAGCCTGAACCTGACGGGCGCGGGCGAGCCCGAGCGTTTCGACGGCAAGCGCGTCTCGGCCAACTTCTTCTCGCTGCTCGGGGTCGAGCCGCAGTTGGGTCGCGGCTTCCTGCCCGAGGAGGACGTGCCCGGCGCGAACAAAGTCGTCGTCCTGAGCCACGGCCTCTGGCAACGCCGCTTCGGCTCCGACCGGGGGCTCGTGGGGAAGAGCATCACGCTCAACGGCGAGGGCTACACGGTGGTCGGCGTCATGCCGTCGGACTTCCAATTTATGAGCCAGGATGTTGGGATGTGGGTGCCCATCGCCTTCACGCAACAGCAGGCGGCCAGCCGCGGCAACCACTACCTCAAAGTGGTCGCGCGCCTCAAGCCGGGCGTGACGGTCGAGCGCGCGCAGGCCGAGATGAGCACCATCGCCGCGCGCTTGCAGCAGCAGTACCCGGAGCAGAACACAGACCTCGGCGCGACGGTCGTGTCGCTGCACGAAGAGGTCGTGGGGGACATCCGCCCGGCGCTGCTCGTGCTGTTGGGGGCGGTCGGGTTCGTGCTGCTCGTCGCGTGCGCGAACGTCGCGAACCTTCTGCTCGCGCGCGCGGCCGTGCGGCAGAAGGAGAGCGCTTTGCGCACGGCGCTCGGCGCGAGCCGCCTGCGTCTCGTGCGGCAGTTTTTGACCGAGAGCGTTCTGCTGGCCGCGCTCGGCGGCATCGTCGGCCTGCTGCTTTCGGTGTGGGGCGTGACGCTTCTGAAGAGCTTCATCCCCGAGAACATCTCGCAGGTCAAGGCCATCGCGGTTGACTCGCGCGTGCTCGGCTTCACAATTCTGGTGACGCTGGTGACAGGGCTCATCTTCGGGCTGGCGCCGGCGTTGCAGGCTTCGAAATTCAACCTCAACGAGACTTTGAAGGAGGGCGGGCGCGACGCCGCCGCGGCCCGGGGCGGCAACCTCATACGCTCGATACTCGTCGTCGCGGAGGTCGCCGTCTCGCTCGTGTTGCTCGTCGGGGCGGGGCTTTTAATCAACAGCTTCATGCGCCTGCGCAGCGTTGACCCGGGCTTCCGCACCGACAAACTCCTGACGATGAGTGTCGTGCTCCCGCAGCAGAAGTACCCCGACCACGCGCGGCGCACGGCCTTCTACACGGACATGATTCACCGCGTCGAGGCACTGCCCGGCGTCCGCTCGGCCGGGGTCACCAACTGGGTGCCGCTCGTCTTGCAGGGCGACTCCATCGGCGTCACCGTCGAGGGGCAGCCCGCGCCCGTGGGGAAGATGCCCATCATCGTGACGCGTGTCGTCAGTCCGCATTACTTCGGCACGATGGGCATCCAACTCCTCGAAGGGCGTGTGTTTGAGGAGGGGAGGGACAGGGTTGACTCGCCCTGCGTCCTGGTCGTCGGCGAGTCGGTGGCGCGTAAATACTGGCCGGGCGAGAGCGCCCTCGGCAAGCGCATCTCTCCGGGCACGCCCGAGTCGGAGGAAGACTGGTGTCAGGTCGCCGGCGTGGTGAAGGACGTGAGGCAGTTCGACCTGACCTCGGAGGTGAGGCCGCAGATGTATCTCACCTACGAGCAGGCCGGGTTCTTCGCGCCGCGCCACCTCGTCGTGAGCACGGAGGGCGACCCGCTCGCGCTCGCCGGCACCGTGCGTAAGACCGTGTGGGAGGTGGACAGGGATCAGCCGGTCTCGAACGTCAACACGATGGAGGGCGTGCTCGCCGAGTCCATCGCGCGCCAGCGCTTCAGCACGCTGCTGCTCGGCGTCTTCGCGGGCGTGGCGCTGGTGCTGGCGGCGGTCGGCATCTACGGCGTGATGAGTTACTCGATGGCGCAGCGGACGCGCGAGATCGGCATCCGCATGGCCCTCGGCGCGCAGAAGTGGGACGTGCTGAAGCTGGCCGTGGGTCAGGGTTTAAAGCTCGTCGCCATCGGCGTCGGCCTCGGGCTGGTGGGCGCGTTCGCTTTGACGAGGGTGATGACGAGCTTACTCTTCAACGTCAGCGCCACAGACCCCGCGACACTCGTCACCATCTCCCTCGTCCTCGTCGCCGTCGCGCTCCTCGCCAGCTACATTCCCGCGCGCCGCGCCGCGAAGGTAGACCCGTTGATTGCCCTTCGGTACGAATAGGCTGTCAAGAAAACGTTAACCACAGAGACACAGAGGCACAGCTAAAAGCAATAAAGTTTTAGCTGTGCCTCTGTGTCTCTGTGGTTAATTCATCTGAACTATTCGTACTTCAACGCGATGAGCGGGTCAACGCGCGTGGCGCGGCGCGCGGGGATGTAGCAGGCAATCAGCGACACGACCCCGAGCAGGACGACGATGGCCGCGAAGGTCATGGGGTCGCTCGCGCCCACGCCGTAGAGCAGCCCCGACATCACGCGCGACAACGCGAGCGCGCCCGCGAGCCCCACGCCGATGCCCATCAACGTCAGCAGCAAGCCCTGCCGCAGCACCAGCAACAGCACGCGCCGGGGCTGCGCGCCGAGCGCCATTCGAAGCCCTATCTCGCGCGTCCTCAACTGCACCGAGTAGTTCATCACCCCGAAGATGCCGACCGCCGACAGGAGCGTCGCCAGCCCCGCGAAGATGGCGAGCAGCAGCGTGTTGAAGCGCGCCCGCGCGACCGTGTCGGCCATCACCTGCGTCATCGTGCGCACATCGGAGACGGGCTGGTCCGGGTCGATGGCCGCGATCTCGCGCCGCACGACCGGCGCCAGCTCGGCCGGGTCGCCCGCGGTGCGGATGACGAGCGTCATGAACTCATAGGTTAGCCCCGGGTGCGGGTAGTAGACGAAGGGCTCGGCCTCGGCCGTCAGGTTGTCGTATCGCACGTCGCCGACGACGCCGACGACCTCCGTCCACGCCGGGTCTTCCGACATGAAGACCTTGACGCGCTTGCCGAGCGGGTCTTCGCCGGGGAAGAACTTGCGCGCGAACGACTCGCTGACGAGGACGACGTTACGAACCTCCGCGTCCTCGACTTCGGTGAAGGTGCGCCCCTGCTTCAAGGGGATGCCCATCGTCTTGAAGTAGCCCGAGTCGGCCACGCGCACGTTCGTGCTCGGCCCCGTGCCGCGCGGCGGCTCGGGTTGGCCCTCGATGTTGAAGCCCGTCGCGGCGCCCAGTCCGCCGTAGAGCGGCAGGTAGTTTACGATGCCCGCCGAGCGCACGCCGGGCGTCGCGCGGATGCGCTCAAGCGCCTGCCGGAAGAAGGCGACGTACTGCGGGTCGTCCTTGTACTTCGACGCGGGCAGACGCAAGACCATCGTCAAGACGTTCTCCGTCTCGAACCCCGTGTCTATCTTCCGCAACTGCGCGAAGCTCTTGACCAGAAGTCCCGCGCCGACCAAAAGCATCAACGCGAGTGCGACCTCGCCGACCACGAGGACGCCGCGCAGTCGGCGGCTGCGCGAGCCTTGTGCGTCCGCGCCCTTGCCGCCCTCTTTGAGCGCGTCGCTCAGATTCAAACGCGTCGCCTCAAGCGAGGGCACGATGCCGAACAGGATGCTCGTCAGGAGTGTGACGCCGAGCGTCCAGGCCAGCACCGTCGTGTTGATGCCGACGTTCTGTAAGTTGACGAGGTCGCGCGGGCTGATGGCGACCAGAGCCCCGATGCCCCACCACGCCACGAGCAATCCGAGTGCGCTGCCCAGCAGCGAGAGCAGCAGACTCTCCGTCAGCAGTTGCCGTATGACACGCATCCTGCGCGCGCCCAAAGCGGTCCGCAGCGCGATCTCCTTCTCGCGCGCCGCGACGCGCGACAGCAAAAGGTTCGCCACGTTCGCGCACGCAATCAAAAGCACGAGCCCCACGGCGCCGAGCAGAACCCACAGCGCCGGGCGGACGTTGCCGACCATCTGCTCGCGCAGAGGGATGACCTCCGCCGTGTAGTTCGTGTTAAAGGTTGAGTCCTGCGCGAGGCGCGCGTGGATAGTCTTGATTTCGGCCTCGGCCTGCTCGATGGTGACGCCGCGCTTCAAACGCCCGACCACCGAGAGGAAGCGGCCGCGCTCGTTCGCCCCCTGCGTCCCGGGCGGCGGCATGGCGAGTACGATCCACACTTCGGCGGCCTTGCCCGTGCCCGACCTCTGCTTGATGTGCCACTGGAAGCTGGGCGGCATGACGCCGACGACGTTGAAAGGGACGCCGTTAAGTGTTAAGGGCTTGCCGATGAGGTTCGGGTCGCCGCCGAAGCGACGCTTCCAGAACGAATGGCTCAGAACGACGCCGGCCGAGTCCCTGCGAATGTCATCCTCGACCAGTACGCGGCCGAGAATCGGTTCCACGCCGAGCACCTTGAACAGGTCGGGTGTGGCGAGTTGCACCGCCACCTCCTCGGGCTCGCCCGCGCCGGTCAGGTTGAGCCGCTGGTCGGAGAAAGCGGCCATGCTCTCGAAGCTCGACGCCTGCGCGCGCCACTCGCGGAAGTTCGCGCGCGAAGTCGTGTTCATGTGCCGCCCCGACGGCGTGACCTCCCACAGCATCACGACGCGTTCGGCGTCCGAGTAGGGGAGCGGGCGCAGCAGCAGGTCGTTGACGACCGAGAAGATGGCCGTGTTCGCCCCGATGCCGAGCGCGAGCGTCAACACCGCGACCGCCGTGAACCCCTTGTTCTTGGCGAGCACGCGCGCGCCGTAACGAACGTCCTGCAAGAATGTCTCCATCACGCCACCCCCGCGAACCGTGTAGGCCGTGTCCCTGATGTTGTCGAAGTTGCCGAAGCTCATCCGCGCGGCGCGGCGCGCCTCCGCGGGCGACATCCCGCGCGCGAGGTTATGCTCGGTCTCCATCTCGACGTGGAGCCGCAGCTCCTCGTCGATGTCGCCGATGACCGACTCGCGCCCCGTAAGCGCACGCAGCCGCGCCGCAATGACGTTGAACCACCTCATCGCCTTCCGTCCTTTACGTCGCCTGCCTCATCTTGGCGATGGCGAGGACGAGGCGATCCCAGCTCGCCTCCTCGGCCTCCAGCTGGCGCCGGCCCGCCTTCGTCAGCGCGTAAAACTTAGCGTTCCGGCCCGTCTCGTTCGTCTCCCACTTCGAGGAGACCCAGCCCTTCTGCTCGATGCGGTAGAGCGCCGGGTAGAGCGAGCCCTGCTCGACGTTGAGCATCTCGTCCGACATCTGCCGGATGCGCTGGATGATGCCGTAGCCGTGCAGCGCGCCCAAGCTGAGCGCCTTCAGGATGAGCATGTCGAGCGTGCCCTGTAGTAAATCCGCCTTCTTCTGTGTCACGTGAGTCAACCTTTCGCGCGGCCGTCCATGCCTAGAAAGTCAAGGCATAGTAGGCGCGCGATGCCTAGCGTGTCAAGGCATACGCGCGTCCGCCGGTGCGGGTTCCGTTGAAAAAGAGATTAGTGAGTGTGCGGGTGCGTCTGGGGCCGCCCTTCGTAGAGCGCGTGGGCGTCGATGACCGTGCGGCGGGAGTCGGGCGGTGTCGCCAACTGAGACTTGAGCCAGCTCACGACCTGCCCCGCGCCGTCGCCGCTCTTGAGGTCGGTGAAGACGAAGGGGCGCTCGCCGCGCATGCGCCGCGCGTCGCGCTCCATCACTTCGAGCGAGGCGCCGACGTGGGGCGCGAGGTCGGTCTTGTTGATGACGAGCAGGTCGGAGCGCGTGATGCCGGGGCCGCCTTTGCGCGGAATCTTGTCGCCGCCGGCCACGTCGATGACGTAGACGGACACGTCAACCAACTCGGGGCTGAAGGCCGCGGCGAGATTGTCGCCGCCGCTCTCGATGAAGACGAGTTCGAGCCCCGGCAGCGAATGCTCGAAGTCTGCGATGGCTTCGAGGTTCATCGAGGCGTCCTCGCGGATGGCGGCGTGCGGGCAGCCGCCGGTCTCCACCCCACGCACGCGCTCGCGCGGGAGCGTGCCCTGGGGGAGGAGGAATTCGGCGTCCTCCTTCGTGTAGATGTCGTTGGTCACGACCGCGAGGTTGCAGCCGGGCCACAACTGCCTGCTCAGGTAATCGACGAGCGCCGTCTTGCCGCTGCCCACAGGCCCCGCGATGCCGACGCGAAAAGCGCGCGAAAGATGTTCGTGTCCCATGATCGTCTCAACCTTAACTCAAAATAAAAAGTATCGTTGCGCGAGCGGCAGGACGGCGGCGGGCTCGCAGGTCAGAAGCTCGCCGTCGGCCCGCACCTCGTACGTCTCGGGGTCAACTTCGATGCGCGGCGTGGCGTCGTTGTGAATCATGTCGGCCTTGCCCACGCGGCGGCAGTTCTCGACGGCGACGGCTTGCTTTTGTAGACCGAGCTTCGCGGGCAGCCCCGCGTCGAGCGCGGCGCGCGAAAGAAAGGTGAGCGAAGTCGAGCCGACGGCGCGGCCGTGCGAGCCAAACATCGGGCGGTAGAGCACGGGCTGTGGCGTCGGGATGGAGGCGTTGGCGTCGCCCATCACGCTCCACGCGATGAGGCCGCCCTTAAGGATCAACTCGGGCTTGACCCCGAAGAAGGCGGGGCGCCAGAGCACGAGGTCGGCCAGCTTGCCCGGCTCAATCGACCCGACGTGGCGCGAGAGCCCATGAGCGACGGCGGGGTTGATGGTGTACTTCGCGACGTAGCGTTTCGCGCGGAAGTTGTCGTTGCGTTCCGAATCCTGAGGCAGAGGCCCGCGCTGCGTCTTCATCTTGTGCGCGGTCTGCCAGGTGCGTGTGACGACTTCGCCGGCGCGTCCCATCGCCTGCGAGTCGCTTGAGATCATGCTGAAGACGCCGAGGTCGTGGAGCACGTCTTCGGCGGCGATGGTCTCGGGGCGGATGCGGCTCTCGGCAAAGGCCACGTCCTCGGGCACCTGTGGGTTGAGGTGGTGGCAGACCATCAGCATGTCGAGATGCTCGCTGATGGTGTTGACGGTGAAGGGGCGCGTCGGGTTGGTCGAAGAGGGAAGGACGTACGACTCCGCCGCGATGCGGATGATGTCGGGCGCGTGGCCGCCGCCCGCGCCTTCGGTGTGGTAAGTGTGGATGGTGCGGCCCGCGATGGCGGCGATGGTGTCTTCGACGAAGCCGGCCTCGTTGATCGTGTCGGTGTGGATAGCGACCTGCACGTCGTACTCGTCGGCGACGCGCAGCGCGGCGTCGATGGCGGCGGGCGTCGTGCCCCAGTCTTCGTGGAGCTTGAGGCCGCAGGCGCCGGCAATAATCTGCTCGACCAGCGGCTCCTTTGTCGCGGCGTTGCCCTTGCCGAGGAGGCCGAAGTTGACGGGCCAGTGCTCGACGGCTTCGAGCATGCGCGCGAGGTTCCAAGCGCCGGGCGTGCAGGTGGTGGCGTTCGTGCCCGTCGCGGGGCCTGTGCCGCCGCCGAGCATGGTCGTCACCCCATTCGAGAGCGCCTCGTAGACCTGCTGCGGCGAGATGAAGTGGATGTGGCTGTCCACGGCGCCCGCGGTGACGATCATGTTCTCGCCCGCGATGACTTCGGTCGAAGCGCCGACGACGAGGTCGGGGTCAACGCCGTCCATCGTGTCGGGGTTGCCGGCCTTGCCGACCTTGACGATGCGGCCGTCGCGCACGCCGATGTCGCCCTTGACGATGCCCCAGTGGTCGATGACGAGGGCGTTCGTGATGACGAGGTCGAGCGCGCCGTGCTCATTCTCACGAACGGCGCTGCTCGACTGCCCCATGCCGTCGCGGATGACCTTGCCGCCGCCGAACGTGACCTCGTCGCCGTAGGTCGTGAAGTCTCGCTCGACCTCGACAATCAACTCCGTGTCGGCAAGCCGCACGCGGTCGCCCTTCGTCGGGCCGTAGAGGTCTGCGTACGTGCGCCGCGGGATGTTGAGACTCATGCTGTCTCCTTGTCGTCGAGCGGGCCGTTGACCTGTCCCCTGTGGCCGTAGACGCGGCGGGCGCCGCCGAACTCGACGAGCGTGACCTCCTTCTCTTCGCCCGGCTCGAAGCGGACGGCCGTGCCGGCCGGGACGTTGAGGCGACGGCCGTAAGCGGCGGCGCGGTCGAAGCGAAGCGCGGGGTTGACCTCGAAGAAGTGGTAGTGGCTGCCGACCTGCACGGGGCGGTCGCCCGTGTGTCGGACGAGCACGGTCTTCACGGTGCGGCCGACGTTGGCACGGATGTCGCCGGCTTCGTCGTCGAGAAAGTATTCGCCCGGGTGCATCGCGTCTTTTACCTCACGGGGTCGTGGACGGTGACGAGCTTTGTGCCGTCGGGGAAGGTGGCCTCGACCTGCACCTCGTGGAGCATCTCGGCGACGCCGTCCATCAGATCTTCGCGTTTGAGGACGGTCGCGCCGAAGCTCATGATCTCGGCGACGCTGCGGCCGTCGCGCGCGGCCTCCATGATTTCGGCCGTCAGAATCGCGAGCGCCTCCGGGTAGTTGAGCTTGAGGCCGCGCGCCTGCCGCCTGCGCGCGAGGTCGGCCGCCACGACGATGAGAAGTTTCTCCTGCTCACGCGGTGTCAGGTGCATAGACTTAAGAGGTAAATGGTCAATGGTGAATAGTAAATGGTGAAGGCAAGCGACTCTTACCATTCACCATTTACCATTCACGGCATTTAATAGACCTTGCGCGGCGGGATGGCCGCCTCGCCGTAGAGCGCGGACTTCGCCGCGCGCCAGAAGTCGAAGAGCCCGCGCGTGATGTCGCGCCCTTTCATGCCGAGAGCCCTCACGACCAGCCCGTGCGCGGGGAGCGCGCTTACGCCCCAGAGAATCGAGCCCTGACAAGAAAGACTTAGCGCCAACTCCGCAAGCTCTGCTTCAAGTTCGAGCCAGCGTGATTGGGCCACGCCGACGCGGCAG
>CAXTSK010000102.1:11446-11681 GCA_964246655.1 uncultured Pyrinomonadaceae bacterium | reverse complement strand
GACCGACGCTGCCGCAAACTCCGCCACGACAACGGCAGCCACGCCCGCGAATGCCGGGGTGCCGCCGCTCGAAATCAACGTCAACGGCAAGACCATTCCCCTCCAACTCGGCAACCCGCTCGAAGTCGTCGTCGGCAAAGAGCGCGTCCGCATCGTCGTCCAGCAAGCACCGTGAGGATTGCGGAATGGGGGGTTTGGGATGTGGGGTGGTGTGGGACGGGTGGGCTGTATAGAC
>CAXTSK010000102.1:10360-11436 GCA_964246655.1 uncultured Pyrinomonadaceae bacterium | reverse complement strand
GGGCTACTCTTCAATCCGAACTCCGAAATCCGCATTCCGCAATGGTCTTGACTTCCGCGGCGTCCCGGGACGAAACTTAGGCCAAAGTTACCCCGACCACGAACAGTCGAACACGAGGAGGTTGAGATGGCGGACGAGAGGCCGAAGAACAAATGCGCTCGCGAGACCTGCGGCTGCCCCGCGGCGGATGGCAGCAAGTACTGCTCGGAGG
Source organism: uncultured Pyrinomonadaceae bacterium (assembly GCA_964246655.1). Classification (GTDB taxonomy): domain Bacteria; phylum Acidobacteriota; class Blastocatellia; order Pyrinomonadales; family Pyrinomonadaceae; genus QHXN01. The sequence continues at coordinate 11,225 of CAXTSK010000102.1, read as the reverse complement.
AGTGCGAGGACGCGTCCAAGGTGCACATGATGGAGATCGGCTGCACCTGCCACCACCCCGCCTGCGGGTGAGCATCGTCGAAACGAGGAACGTGGAACGGTGAACTGAAAGACCGCCGTCTTCAGTTCATCGTTCAGCGTTCCCCGTCCATCCTTTCTTAAACCTTTTACGTAAGCGCAATGTAACGGATTCGCAATCAAGGCGGGGCTAACTCCGCTTACTCTTTAACATCTCAACGAGAGTTCGCCCCGGAACCTGATCGGCCACTGCACGCGGAAGGCGTGGGGGACGGTTCGGCGCCGGGGCGTTCGCCGTTTGAGCGCTCACTGCTTGAGGTGTGCGGCGTAGTCCTGAAGAAGCTTCTGCGCGCGGCCGCCGGGGCTGATGAGCGCGACCTTGAGCGTGTAGTCGTAGCCGCTGAAGACGCCGACCACTTGCCCCTTCTCGTTGTAGACGGGGCTGCCCGAGAAGCCGTCGCGCCCTTCGATCTTGGCCGACCAGTACTCCCTGCCGCGGTAGGTGTACGGGCCTTTGAAGCCGCCGCGCCTGACGGCCTTGTTGCCGTTCGGGCGCGCGATGACGAGGAGCTGCTCGTCATCGCTGAGCGCTTCCTGGAAGGCGAGCGTGGCGGACGGCTTGCGCGAGCCGCAGACGCCGAGCAGCGCGAGGTCGGAGTCAGGGTCGATCTTGAGCACCTTGGCGACGCAGCCCTTGACCGACGCCTCGACTTCGAGCTGGTCGTTCGCGGAGAAGCCGAGCTGCCGCCGCTTGTCCACGCTCAGGCCGCCCGAGACGACGTGGTAGGCGGTCATCACCAGCCCGTCGCCGACGACGAAGCCGGTCGCGTAGGCGTTCGGGCCGTTGT
>CAXTSK010000102.1:0-10305 GCA_964246655.1 uncultured Pyrinomonadaceae bacterium | reverse complement strand
TCCTCACCCGCAAATCCAGAGAGACTGTAAAGCCGCTCTGCTTCAGGACGGAGGCCAGCGGGTCTTCGGCCGCCGTGCCCGCGGGGGCGAAGGCCGGAACCGCGAAGGCGAAGAGAACGAGGAGGCAGATTCCCCTTTTCATATTCATCCCTTTGTGTCTGAGAGCGTCAAACGATTGTGAGGTGATGCACACGCCGCGAGGCCACGCCGCCACGCCGGGTTGAGGCCGGAAGGTCGCGGGCTTTGATTGGAAGCGCCCGCGGCCGTCCCTTGATGGGCGTGCATTCTAAACACTTTCGGCCGGTCTGTATAGAGTAAAAGTTGGACGAAAAACAAGGAGGCGGGGGGGGGGGGGGGGGGCGCGGGGGGGCCGGCCCCCACGCCTCCTTGTTAAAATTCGTCCCCGAGCCGGTCGGCTTACTTGGCCCAGTCGCCGGTGAACTTCAGCGCGTCGAAGTTCGTGGGGAAGTAGGGTTCGAGCGCCGTCCCGTCGGGCTTGCGTACGAAGGCGAGCGTCGTGTCGAGCGGGATGCCGCCGTTCTTCGGGTCTTTGATGACGGGGCAGATGCCGTACATCGGCCCCTCGGAGCCGTCCGGGTTGCGGAAGCGCTTCGCCGCGAAGCCCTTCGAGAAGAGGTTCTCCAACTCGCTCAGCGTCCTGATGATGGGCGTGCCGTCGAGCGCCGTGCCGTTGCGCTTCTGGAGGTCGGCCAGCATCTTCTTGCCGTCGGCCGTGTTGAAGGCCGCGTCGGTGTAGCTGACCCAGATGTGGATCCAGAGGCCGAGCGGGTTGTTGCTGAAGTAGCCGTTGCGCATGTCCACGATGTCGGCCTGGCGGTTGTTGCCGAGCCCGATGGGGTTCCCCGTCCGCGTCGGGAAGACGTAGAGCGGCATGTTGTCGGCGATCTGGCGCGCGCGCGTGCCGGCCGCGTCCTTCGTGAAGCTAGAGACGAAGAGGTCGCCCATCACCGTCCAGAAGCGGGGCGAGCCGCTGTGGTCGTAGGCCGGGTTGAGCTGGAGCGTGCGGACGGCGCGCTGGTAGAAGAAGACGGGCGAGTCCACGACGCCGCGCGGCGCGACCGGCTGGCGGCGGTTGACGATCAATGTGGGGTCTACGCCGTTCTGGCGGTAGAACTCGTCGGTGAAATCGAAGAGGCGGTCCTGCACACCGGCGCGCGCCAGCGAGGGGGAAACGGCCAGCGCGAAGAGCGCGGCCAGGACGTAGACGAGGGATGCGGTCTTTCTCAAAATAGCTTCTCCTTTGACGATTGCCGAAAATGCTTCCGGGCGCCCTGTTGAATTTCGCCCGTCGTGTGACAGAGCATCGTCCCGCTCGATAAATACACGCCGCCCAAAATATTTCCGCGCCGCTCGCGTTGATGCGCGGGCGCGGTGCGCGATAAAGTAGCGGCAGGGGAGAAAGCCGTACAGGATGAGCCGGACGATTCACTTCGCAGACAAAGGTGTGCGCGCGCGCACGGCCGCGTCCGAGCCGGAAGTTTTAGGCCGGCTGCGCGAGCTGATCGGCGCGGAGTACGTGCTCGTTGACGAGGAGCGCGTCGAGCCTTACGCGGGCGACGCTTTGAAGGAGAAGTTTCCGCCGGAGGCCGTCGTGCTGCCGCGGACGGCGGCGGAGGTCTCGGCGATCCTGCGGCTCGCCAACGAGCGGCGGTTTCCGGTAACGGCGCGCGGCGGCGGCGTCGGCTACACGGGCGGCGCGGTGCCGGTCGAGGGCGGCATCGTCATCGGCACCGACCGCATGAACCGCATCCGCGAGGTGAGCGTCGAGAACCTCTACGCGATAACGGAGCCGGGCGTGACGACCTACGCGTTGCAACAGGCCGTCGAGGAGGTCGGACTGTTCTACCCGCCCGACCCTGCCTCTTATAAGAGTTCGTACATCGGCGGCAACATCGCGGAGAACGCGGGCGGCATCCGCTCGGCGAAGTACGGCGTGACGAAGCATTACGTGCTCGGCCTCGAAGTCGTGCTGCCCACGGGCGAGATAGTTCGCACGGGCGGGTTGACGAGTAAGAACGTCGTCGGCTTCGACCTGACGGGTCTCATCTGCGGCTCGGAAGGGATGCTCGGCATTATCACCGAGGCGACGCTCAAGCTTCTGCCGTTGCCCGAGACGACGCGCACCGTGCGCGCCACCTTCAAGACGATGACCGCGGCCTGCGCCTGCCCGCCCGCCTTCACACGGGCGCGCGTCACGCCCGTCGCCATTGAGGTCTTAGACCGCAACGCCATCCGCGCCGTCGAGTCGGAGTTCGCCTTCGGCATCGACCCGGAGGCCGGCGCGCTCCTGCTCGTCTCCGTGGACGGCCCGCGCGACGAGGTCGAGCGCGAGATTCGATTAGTAGAAGAAGCGGTGAAGGAGTTGGGCGGCTACGACATCCTCCGCTCCGAGTCGCGCGAGGACGAAGACAAGTTGTGGGACGTGCGCCGCGCGCTCTCGCCCGCCATCAAGAAGTTCGGCACGCTCAAGTTCAACGAGGACGTGGTCGTCCCACGCTCGCGCGTGCCCGAGCTGATCGAGCGCGTCGAGGCGATTGGAAGGAAGTACGACACGTTCGTCGTCAACTTCGGCCACCTCGGCGACGGCAACATCCACGTCAACTTCATGTGCGAGCGCTCCGACCCCGACGCGGTCGCGTGCGCCCGCGCCGCCGTCGGCGAGACCTTCGCGGCCTCCGTGGACTTGGGCGGCACCATCAGCGGCGAGCACGGCATCGGCTACGTCAAAGCCCCCTACCTGAAGATGGCGCTCGGCGGCGAGACCATCGAAGCCATGCGTCGCATCAAGCATGCCCTCGACCCCAACGGCATCCTGAATCCCGGCAAAGTCTTCGTGTAAACGAATGCTCTCTGTCCTCCTCGAACTACAGCGCTTGAAGCGGCTCGACCGGACGGGGTGGGTCTTGCGCGGGCTGCCGCCGGGGGCGGAGTCGGTGGCGGCGCACAGCTACGGGGTGGCCTTGACGGCGATGCTTTTGGCGGACGAGTGCGCGGCGCGCGGCGTGAGCGTGGACGTGGGACGCGTCCTGCGCATCGCGCTACTGCACGACTTGCAGGAGACGCGGACGGGCGACATGCCGCGCACCGTCGCGGACTACTACGGCAAGGAGGCGCGCCGGGCGGCCGAGCGCGCGGCCTTCGACGACATCATGCGCGGCGCAGGCGAAGGCCACGCCGCAAGGTACGCCGAACTGCACGAGGACTACGAGTCGCGCGCGAGCCTCGAAGCGCGGCTCGTCAAAGCGGCCGACGTGATCGACCTGCTCGCGCAGGCGCTCGCCTTCCAGCGCGCAGGCTCGCGCGGCCTCGAAGAGTTCTGGGAGGGCGCCGCCGAACGCGACTTCCAACTCGAAGGCGCGGCCCGCGAGGTCGTGAGAGAGACAATCGCGGCGCTCTTGGGAGAAAGGAAGGCAGTAGTCAGGAGTCAGTAGTCGCTCCTCGTGTCGAACGTCGCCGCTTACAGACTGACTGCCGGACTGAAAAGGGTTTTCTACTGACTACTATCTACTTATGATCGACTGGTTGACGCGGACGTATCAAGGGTGGGAGTTTTCGTGGTGGCAGGTGCTCTTCGGAGCGCTGCTCTTCGTCGTCACCTTCGTCGTCAGCAGCGCCATCGTCTCGTTCGTGCTGGTCAAACTCCCGGCGAACTACTTCCACTCGTCACACGACCGCGAGTTCTTAGTCCACCGCCATCCCGTCCTGCGCGGCATCGGCATCGTGGCCAAGAACGTGCTCGGCTTCGTACTGGTCGTGCTCGGCGTGGTTATGGCGGTGCCGGGCGTGCCGGGGCCGGGCGTGCTGTCGATTCTGCTCGGCATCATGCTGCTCGACTTCCCCGGCAAGCGCGCGCTCGAAACGCGCATCGTCGGCCGCCCCCGCGTCAACGGCGCCGTCAACGCGCTGCGCGCGCGCTTCGGCAAGCCGCCGCTGCTGCTGGATGAGAGCAGTAGTCAGTAGCCAGTAGTCAGTAGCCAGTAGGGCTCCGCCTCTCGGACGTTGATGGTGACAACCGCAGGGTTCGAGCGACGACGGCTTTACTACTGGCTACTGGCTCCTTACTACTCCCCTTCGTTGACAAGGCCGAAGGGCGTTTGTTAGCTTCCTTTGACTGATTTCGTGAATCTTCGCGGGGCAGGCGGGTGACGCGCGTTCGACTTTTGCTTCCGATGCACAGGCTGAAAAACTGGGGGTGTGTGCGGGCCGCGGCGGTCGCGGCTGTGCTGGGGGCGGCGGTGTTGCTCTCGGGCTGCGGTCTCTTCAAGGCGTCGAGGCGCATCTCCGTCCCGCAACCTCTGACGCCGCTCGTCGAGGCCGACATGCCCCAGATGTTCGAGGAGATCAACCGCCTCGGCGCGGTGAAGTCCCTCAACGGCCGGGTTGACATACAGTTCCTCGACACGAGCTACGCCCCTTGCGGGCTCGCCGAGAAGTACCGCACGGCCGACGGCCGGCTCGTCGTCCAGCGCCCAGGGCAGGTCTACCTGACCGTGCAGGTGCCCGTCATCGGCACGAAGGTCGCCGAGATGAGTTCGACCGGCGAACGCTTCTGGGCGGCCGTCTACCAGGGCGACCAGAAGTATCGCCGCTTCGTCACCGGCTCGAACGCCGCGCAGTACGGGCAGTTGGACGCCAACGGCACGGCCGCCTCCCTCGACTGCAACCTGAAAGGCAAGCAGCGCGAGGAGGCGGCGCAGCGCGCGACCGTGAGCGCGCTCTCAAGCTTGCGCCCGCAGCACTTGACCGACGCCGTGCTCGTCCCCCCGGTCTCCTTCGAAGACACGAAACACGTCTACGCGCAGGCCGAGACCTTCGAGGAGGAGGTTGACACGCGTCCCGGCGCGCAGAAGGGCGCGCGCGTCGTGCGCGGCTACTACGTTTTGACGGAGATGGAGCTGGTGTCGCAGAACCGCGCGCGCGTCACGCGCCGCTTCTGGTTCGACCGCGTCGGCACGCTGCGGCTCGCGCGCGTGCAGATTTACGGCGACCGCGGGCAGCTCATCACCGACGTGGTCTACAGCAACCCGCAGCCGTTCGGCGAGGAGGGTCGCCTGCGCCTGCCCGGGCAGATCGAACTGACGCGGCCGCAGGATCACTACTCGATTCGCATCGCCTTCCAAGACCCCGGCGCGGTCAAAGTGGACCAGCAACTCGACCCCGAAATCTTCGTCCTGAAGAACAGCTCGAACCTTCAGGCGGTAGATTTGGACGCAGTAAAGAAGTAAATAGTGAATGGTAAATGGTGAATAGTTATTGAGAGCGGCGGCGTCGAGAGATGAACGCAAGGCTCGCGAACACTCAACCCCCATTTACTATTTACCATTCACCATTCACCAAAGATGGAGAGTCTCGTCACAGCCAACGTGCGACAGCGGCCGGTGCGCGCCTTAGTGAGCGCGGCGGGCGTGGCGCTGGGCGTGTGCCTGGTGATGTTGTTCACGGGGCTCGCGCGCGGGCTGTCGAACGACTTGGAGCGGCGCTCGCAGAATTTGAAGGCCGAGATCGTCTTCACGCGCGACGCGGGCTCGACGCAGCTGATGTCGAACACCGCCAACCTGTCGGTGAAGTACGCCGAAGAGCTTTTGAAGATCGACGGCGTCGCGATGGCCGTGCCCGACATCCGCTACGTCTCGCAGGGCGGCAAGGGCTTCGGGTTCGAGCAGGTCGAGGGCGTGGACTGGGAGCAGTTCTCCGCGATGAACGGGATGAGCCTCGTCGCCGGGAGCCCGCCGCGCTTTACCGTTAACGAGCAGGGCGAGCCCGTCGTCAAAGAGGTCGTCATCGACGAGGCCAAGGCGCGCAACAACAACCTCACGGTCGGCAGCGAGCTGAAGCTCTTCGGCAACGACACCTACAAGGTCGCGGGCATCTACACGCCCGAGGCCGGGCCGCGCGTCAAGATGCCTTTGGCCGCGATGCAGGACGCGCTCCAGGCGCCGGGCAAATGCACTTGGGTTTACGTCAAGCTCAAGGAGCCCGAGCGCGCGGTCGAGATGGCGCGCCGGATAGACGGACAGCTTCCGGGCAACAAGATTCAGCTCACGCGCGACATCATCACCAACATCGAGAAGAGCATTCCCTACCTCGGCGTCTTCCTCCGCACGCTCGTCGGGCTCTCGGCGCTGGTGAGCGGCCTCGTCGTGATGCTGGCGATGTACACGACCATCACCGAGCGGACGCGCGAGATAGGCATCCTGAAAGCGCTCGGCGCCTCGCGCGGCTTCATCGTCGGCGAGATCGTGAAGGAGGCCGTGCTCATCAGCGTCATCGGCGTCGTCGCCGGCTTCGCCATCTCGTTCCTGGTCGGCTACCTGATTCAGGGCGCCTACGCCCTGCCCTTCGAGTACAGCTGGGCCTGGGGCCTGACGGCCGCGCTCATCGGCCTGCTCGGCGGCGGCCTGGGCGCGCTCTACCCGGCCGTCCGCGCCGCGAATCTGGATGCGGTGAGCGCGCTCGCTTACGAGTAGACAGTAGACGGTAGTCAGTAGCCAGTAGGTTTTGCCCCCGGAAGTTGAACTTCTTACATTGGCTGCTAAGATGAAGAGAGTTTTTCTACTGGCTACTGACTACTGTCTGCTGTCTACTGGTTTCCGATGCGAACGATTCTACAGGCGGAAAATCTGACGAAGGTCTACCGGGTGGGGAGCGTAGACGTGCCCGCTTTGCGGGGCGTGTCGCTCGACGTGGAGGAGGGCGAGTACCTCGCCATCATGGGGCCTTCCGGGTGCGGCAAGTCCACCATGCTCCACCTGCTCGGCGGGCTTCTGACGCCGACGACGGGGCGCATCAGTATCGACGACGAAGACCTGACGGCCGCGACGGACGCCAAGCGCACGGACATCCGCCGCCGCAAGATCGGCTTCGTCTTCCAGCGCTTCAACCTCTTCCCGACGCTCACGGCCGAGGGGAATCTGAAGCTCGCCGAATCAATCCACGGCGGCCCCGACGGCAAGAAGGGTGGCGACCCCGAGCGCCGCCGCGAAGTCCTTCGCCTGCTCCAACTCGAAGACAAGATGCACCACAAGCCGCTCGAACTCTCGGGCGGCGAGCAGCAGCGCGTCGCCTTGGCGCGCGCCGTCGTCAATCGCCCCGCCATCATCCTCGCCGACGAGCCGACGGGGAATCTCGACACAGAGAACTCCGCCATCGTCCTCAACATGTTCCAGGAGATGAATTACCGCTTCAACCAGACCATCATCATGATTACGCACAACCCGGAGGCGGCCGCCATGTGCCGCCGCATCATACAGATGCGCGACGGACAAATCGTTGCCCCCGGGCCGCGTGTACAGATATAATCCAGAAGGCGGGTGGCCGTCGTAAAGTGATAAGAGGATTGCAATCTTTTCTTATCATTTGTGTCTACGCCGGTTGTCACCTGTCTTATTTTTTATGCTGCTGAACGTCTTCAAAAAAGTCATTTTCTGGTCTTACGGGCGGACGACGTGGCAGTACGACGTGCTGTGTGTCGCCATCCTCGCCTTCGTATTTCTTACGCCTAAAGGGTGGTTCGAATGGGGCGAACTCGCCTGCGCGCCTGCGCATCAAAGTGCACTCGGAGCGGCACAAAAGCTGCTTATACGTACGACGGGCGCGGCCGCGACTGCCCAGCCCGACGCTCACGAAATCGAGCGTTGCGCGCGCAGAATCACGGGAGAACCCGATTTGCGCGTGAAAAGCTGGAAGGAACAGAAGACGACGGACGGTCGGACGGTCGCTTTTGAGGTTGACATAGAGCGTTAATTCCCTATACTTACCCGGTTTCTTTGACCGGCAGAGGAGTCTCCCCGAATGTTTGAAGGAGTTCGCATGAAGAAGATGTTCGCGCCGGCCCTCGCCGCGTTGATGCTTTTGGCCTCGCTCTCTGTGGCCCCGCCCCGCGCCGCGGCGCAGGGGCCGGGTCTCATCAGCTCCATTCTCAACAAGATGGACCGCAACCGCCGCACGCTCGGCTCGATGCGCGCCGCCATCTACATGGAGAAGTGGAACGCGCAGCTTCGTGACACCGACAAGTTCACGGGCGACGTGGCGTACGTCGCCGGCAAAGGGCGCGATGCCAACGTCCGCGTCGATTGGGTGAGGCCCGCGCAGGAGGTTCTTGCCGTCGCAGGCGGCCAGTACACGCTCTACCGTCCGCGCCTGAAGCAGGCGTATCAGGGCTCGACGAAGACCCTCGGCAACAAGGGCGGCTCGAAGGCCAACAGCATGCTCGGCTTCGCGTTCAACATGACGGGCGCGCAGGCCAAGAACCAGTTCAACGTCGAGCTGGTCGGCGAGGGTGAGCTTTACAAGGGCAGCCCGCACGTCTGGTGGCTCAAGCTCACGCCGCGCGGGGGCGCCTCCTACCAGTTCGCCGAGGTCTGGGTGACCGACGACGGCATGCCCATCCAGACGCGCGTCACCGAGAAGAACAACGACTCAACGACCGTCCGCCTGACCGGCATCCAGCGCAACGCGAGCGTCCCCCCGACCACCTTCGATGTTCAACTGCCCGAGGGTACGAAGATCATCAAGGGCTAAGGCCCACGGGTTTGAGAGTCTGAAAGGCGAAGGGTTCTGCCCGCCGTGAGTGGTCAGAGCCCTTCGCCTTTTTTAGTCGGCCGCGCATAGGTACGGCGCCCGCTTGATTTGAGCCCACGCATTTAGGTATTGTCTAGCGGTCATTTCCCCGAAGGAGAGTTCGCGCCAGCCGTAACGCCCACGGCGCGGGCTTGCAAGACGAAACAGCCTTGATGAAGCGAAGCACGTTTCTGAAGTTGAAGCTGCGCGAGGCGAGGTTCATCACCCGCGCGCTGATGCACACAGACCACCCGGTCCTGGCGCACATTATCCCCATGCGCCGCTGCAACCTCGCCTGCACCTACTGCAACGAGTTCGACAAGACCTCAGACCCCGTCCCCCTCGATGCGATGAAGAGCCGGCTGGACGCGCTCGCGCGCCTCGGCACTTCGGTCATCACCATCTCGGGCGGCGAGCCGCTGATGCACCCCGAGCTGGACGAGATCATCCGCCACATCCGCCGCCGCGGCATGATCGCCGGGCTCATCTCGAACGGCTACTACATGACGCCCGAGCGCATCCGGCGCCTGAACGAGGCCGGGCTCGAATACCTCCAAATCTCCATCGACAACGTCGAGCCCGACGAGGTCTCGAAGAAGAGTCTCAAGAACCTCGACAAGAAGCTTCAGAACCTCGCCGAGCATTCCGACTTTCACGTTAACATCAACTCCGTCATCGGCGGCGGCATCAAGAATCCCGAGGACGCGCTCGTCATCGCGCGCCGCGCGCAGGAGTTGGGCTTCTCGACGACGGTCGGCGTCATCCACGACGGTCACGGCCTCCTGAAACCCCTGAGCGATCCCGAGCGCGTGGTCTACGACGAGTTGAAGCGCGTCTCGAAGTCCGAGTACGCGCGCCTTGGCTGGTTCCAGGACAATCTCGCCGCGGGCAAGGAGAACAAGTGGCGCTGCCGCTCGGGCGCGCGCTACCTCTACATCTGCGAGGACGGGCTCGTCCACTACTGCTCGCAGCAGCGCGGCACGCCGGGCGTCCCGGTCGAGCAGTACACGAAGGACGATGTCGTGCGCGAGTACAACACCGAGAAGTGGTGCGCGCCGCTCTGCACCGTCGCCTGCGCGCACAAGGTCGCCATCCTCGACAACTGGCGCGACCCGCAAAAGGGCGAGGGCGACGCCGAGGTCGCCCCCCAACGACTGCGCGATGCCATCGTCCGCACGCTCCGCGCGGGATAGAGCAACAGTAGGCAATAGGCAGACGGCAGTTGGGAGTTAGAGCAATTCTTTGACTGCCAACTGCCGTCTGCCTACTGCCGACTGTTATTAGAGCGCGAACATGAGAACTCTTCTGCCCTTCATCCTTGCCGCGGCCTCCCTCGTGGCGGCGTACGGTGCGGGCGCGCAGAAGTCGCCGGCCGCAGTCTCGGAGTTAACCGCGTCGGAGCGCGCGCTCGTCGCCGGCTCGCGCGAGGCGATTATCGAGACCGGCATCAGCCCCGCCTTCTTCGACGAACACTTCCGCGTCGCGCGCGTCGTCGAACGCCCGGGCGACCGGCGCGTCGCGTGGCTGCTCTCGGTTAACGGCTACGAGGCGGCCGTCAACGACTCAATCGGCTTCTACACCGAAGGGGCGCGCCGCGTGGACACGCACTCGGTCGCCGCCACGCTCAACGAGACCTCCGACATCACGCGCACCATCACGCGCCGCCGCGCCGAACTCCTCATGCGCCGTTGCATCGGGCGCTTCCTTGACCCGCAGGTCGAGTAC
>CAXTSK010000101.1:8507-11770 GCA_964246655.1 uncultured Pyrinomonadaceae bacterium | reverse complement strand
AATCTTCAGAGCCCTCCGCCGCTCGCACGCGTCGCGCACGCCGCTCAGGTCGTTCTGCGCGCGCGCCTTAAGCTGGCGCGTGAATCCGGCGGGCAGCTCAAGCCTCTTTTCAAAGGTCTCGTCGAAGGCGGTGTCGAGCAGGCAGAGGAGGCGGCGCTGTTCGAGGAGCGCGGCCGAGCAGTCGGGGCACGCGCGCGCGTGAGAGTCGAACTCTTCGCACGCGGCCGGGTCGAGCTCGCCGTCGAGGTAGGCGGCCGTCAGGCTCGTCCGGGGGCACCGTGGCCCTTCGCGCGCGACTTCCGCCATGCCGTCTACATCCCCGTGATGCCGCGCTCGACGAGCAACTCTCGCATCGCCTCGCGCGCGCGGAAGATTCTGTTCTTGACCGTGCCCAGCGGCAGACTCGTCACCTCGGCAATCTCGTCGTAGCTCAAGTCGTGCGAGTGGCGGAGCACGATCAGCTCGCGGTAGGCGGACGGCAGTTGCGCAACGACCTCTTCGATCTCCGCGCGGCGCTCGCCGCGCTCGGTCTCCTGCTCGGGCGTGGGCGCCTTGCTCGCCAAAGGCTTCTCGAAGGTCGTGCCCTCGTGCCCCTCAACCTCAATTTCCTCGGTGCGCGAGGCGCCGAGGCGGCGCAGGTGGTCGATGGCCGCGTTGTGCGCGATGCGGTAAATCCAGGTCGAGAACTTGAACTCGGGGCGGTAACGCCCGAGCGAGTTGTAGACCTTGATGAAGACCTCCTGCGCGAGGTCGAGCGCCGAGTCGTAGTCGCCGACCATGCGGTAGACGTAGGCCACGATGGGGCGCTGGTAGCGGCGCACCAACTCCTCGAAGCCGTCCTCGCGGCCCGCGAGGGCGCGCACGACCAGCTCGGTGTCTGCCAGGACTGCTGCGTTAGGGGAAACAGCGTGTGCGATCATGACGCCAAAGTTTTACGCGCGCGAAGGCCGGGAAGTTTCAGGGGCGGAAATCTCAGGGTCACAGTCTCAGGGACGGCCCGCCGCCGCGCCGGGCTGCGCCGTGGACTGCGGCGGCGAGAGTTCGAGCGCCTTCCGCACGCCCGCGCGGATCATGTCGGCGACGCGCGGGTTGTAGCCGCGCACGCGCAGGACGACGTGTCCGTCGGCCGCCAGGACGAAGGTCTGCGGGATGGCGAAGCTGCCGGGGCGCGTCGGGGTCGTGTTCCAGCTCGCGAGCGTGAGGACGGTCGGCTTGTCGATCCAGCCGATGCGGTAGGTCATCCCCAGTTCGCCCACGAACGCGCTCACCTTCTCCGAATCCTCGTCGGGGTCTTCGGCCGTTAGCCCGACGAACTCGACGCCGCGCGCACGGTAGTCCTCATAGATTTTGTTGAAGCCCGGAATCTCCAGGCGGCACGGCCCGCACCAGGTCGCCCAGAGGTTGACGACGTAGACGCGCCCGCGGAAGTCTTTGAGGCGGAACGCGCGCCCCGACAGGTCGCGCAGCTCTTGCCCCGTCACCTCGTCGGGCAGGAACTTCGGCGCCTCGACCGTGACGCCCGTCCTTGCCGTGGGCGCGGCCGTCTGTGCCAACGCGTGCGACGACAGGCAGAATACAAGCGAAGTTAAGAGGAAAATTTTCTTCATCAATTCAACGGCGGAAGCCCGACCATGGGGAGGGCGTATTGTCTCACGTCGGACGCGACGTTGAAACACTTACGCCCTCCCTCACGGTCGGGCTACTGCTTTAAGCCCAGGCGAGGGCGGCGAGGCCGGCGGGCGCGGCGATCTGCCGGAAGTCGATGCCGGCCGCGGGGAACGTGAGCCGCAGGTCGGCGGGCTGGACGGCGCGCGGCGCGGTGCTCAAAGTCTCCTCGATGATGGCGCGCGCGGCCGACTCGTCGAGCCCGGTGCCCGCGACGAGCAGGCGCCCGATGCTTTCGCCGTAGAGCCGCGGCGGCGCGGCCTCGCCCTCGGCCGCCTGCGGCGAGGTGCGGTCGCGGTAGAAGAGAAGGAAGCGGTACAACTCGTCGGCGCGGTCTTCGGTCTCGCAGATGACGACGCGCACGAAGAGCGGCGAGCCCGCGCGCAGGACGACCGCCGTGAACCCCTCGGCGTGCGAGCTGACGAGCAGAGAGTCCGCGCCCGCCTGTCCGCCGTCGCGCATCAGCCACCAGGCCTCGCCCATGTGGCGCGGCAGCATCAGCCCCGCGTTCCAACCCAGGGCCGCGAAGACCTGCTCGTACTCGGCGAGCACCGAGAGACGCACGCCCGTGACGAGGTAGCGCTCGCGCCCCTGCGCGTCCTGCTTCAGGCGCTCGCGCGAGACGCGCAGCTCGTCAAGCGGGGCGCCCAAAGTGCGCTCGGTCTTCCAGCGCAGCATCTCTTCGCTCTCGGCGCGCGAGGCGGGCGCGGTCTCAAGCGTCAGGATGGACGTGCGGGTCGCGGCCTCGGGCAGCGCGACCGACCAGCGCTTGCGCCGCACCTGCCCCGCGCTCGTCAGAAGCTCGGTGAGCGCGCCGGCCAACTCCGCCCCGTCCGACACGTTCTGCTCGTCGAAGCTCGGCCGCACGAGCCCGGCGGGCAGCGGCAAAAGCCCCGCGCTCCTGACGGCGAGCCCGCCCCCGCGCCGCTCCAACTGCACGACGCTCGCGGCCTCGCCCGACAGCCCCACGGCCGCCTGTGGCAAGCGGGGCGAGATGAGTCTCTGGAAAGGGTTCATAAGAAAGTAGGCAGTAGGCAGTAGGCAGATGGCTGTAGGCAGTGCGCTCCGCGTTATGTCAGTTGAAAGATTAATCCCAGCTTCTCGACGGCAAGGCTTTAACTGCCTACTGCCATCTGCGTACCGCCTACTGCCTTCTCACCATTCGCTGTAGCGACTTGAGCCGTCGGAGGCGACCTCGCCGGAGGCGGAGCGGACGTTGACGACGCCCTGCTCGCCGCCGGTCGAGCCGGGGTCTTCGCCGTACTCGACCTGCCAGTCGGACGCGTCGGTCATCGGGTCGAGGGGAATCTCGTGGATGTAGCCGGCGCCCTTGAGGTCGTCGAGCGACTGCGGCAGCTTCCCCTTGTCGGCGGCGTACTGGTCGATCATCTTCCGCATCGTGAAGAGGTCTTCGCGCAGCGTCGCCTCCCTGGCCGCCAACACCGTCTTGTTGTACTGCGCCATCGCGATCAGGGCCAGGATGACCAGGATCGAGATGACGATCATCAGCTCCAACAGGGTGAAGCCTCTCGATTGCGGATTGGGGGGTGTGGGGGGGGGGGGGGGGGGGGGGGGGGGCGGGCGCCCGGCCGGGGATT
>CAXTSK010000101.1:8193-8497 GCA_964246655.1 uncultured Pyrinomonadaceae bacterium | reverse complement strand
CTCCCCCCCCCCGCCCCCCCCCCCCCTCCTAAAAACACCCCCCCCCCCCCACCCCCCCAACCCCCAATCCGTCTACCACTCATTATATTTCTCTTTCCCGTTGAGCGCCGTCTCCTCGGACTTGGAGCGCACGTCGAAGACGTTGTTGGGGCTCCCGGAGCAGCCGCCGTCGGCGTCGTCGTAGTTCGAGAGCAGGCACCAGTCGTTGCGACCCGTCATCGGGTCTACGGGAATCTCCCTCAGGTAAATCTTCTTCTTCGGGACGGGCACCGCGTTCGTCTCCGTCATGTTGCCCTGGAGACTG
>CAXTSK010000101.1:0-8180 GCA_964246655.1 uncultured Pyrinomonadaceae bacterium | reverse complement strand
CAGCACGTCCACGCCCTCGACCAGCATCTCCAGGCTCGGCGGGTAGCGGTCGGGGTTGTCCACGCCGAAGATGGTACAGTCGGCGATCCGCACGCGGCTGCGCGGGTCAACCCAGAGCCCCGCCGGGTTCGGGTTGGGGCCGGGGTTGGGGCCGGTGACCGGCGCGCCCGTGGGGCTGCACTGCATGTTGACGGTGTCGCGGTGGAACTCGTCGATGGCGGCGCGCATCTCGCGCAGCGCCTCGCGCAGGCGCGTCTCGCGCTGCCGCTTGATGGAGGTGCGGACGATGGGGATGACGGCCATCGTCAGGACGGCCATCACCGTCATCGTGATGACCAGCTCGATGAGCGTCCACCCGCCGGAGGACCTGGGGCCGAAGGGCAAGGGGGAAGGCGTGTTGGACTTCTTCCCTTCATCTCTCCCCCACAGCTTTGCCACTGTCGCTCTCATCGACATCCTTCCCCAGGCTCTTACTGCGTGACCTTGAAGCGGCCGGGGGTCGTGCGCGGACGCACGACGCGGCCGTCGGTGGCGACGAGGTGGACCTTGTCCGCGTCGAACTGGAGGCCGGTCTCGCCGGGCGCGAGTCCCTCGACTTCGATGACGAGCAGCAGCCCCTCGCCCGTGAGCGCCGGGGCACCGGCCGCGGGCGCGACCGAGACGACCAGCACGCCCGAAGGGTCAACCGACTGCGTGATGACGGGCGCGCCCGTCGCCCCGGCGGCGGCGAAACCGCCCTGCGTCACCGAGCGCACGGCCAGAGCCTTCGGGTCAAACCTCAAGGTCGCCGTCGCCAGGCCCAGCGGCGCGTCCGTCTTCAGGAAGACCAACATGCGTCCGCGCTCGCCGACCTTCAACTCCTGCCGGTCAGTCATCAATAAAAGCTCCGCCGCGCTCTCAAGCGGGGCCGCCGCCGAGGCCGCCAGCAAGGCCGCCGGGGGAGCGACCGGAGACTCGGACGCCGGAACCGACGGGCCTGCGTTGTTGAGAACCGCGGGGACGGGCGTCGCGACCGTGGCGGGGTTCAGGCTGACGTTGACCGCCTGCGCGCCCGAGCTGTTCGCCGCGGCCGGGGCCGAGGGGACGGCCTGCGCGAGCGCCCTCGGCGCGGGGACGAAGGTCACCTCCTCGCCGCCGAGCGGCGGGGCGAGGGGCGCCGCGGGCGTCGGGAGTTGCGCGGTCACGTTGGTCGGGAGGCTGCGCAGGCGCGCGAACTGCTCCTCGCGCTCCGCGTCGCGGATGAGCGCTTCGAGCGAGGGCGACTGCGGCGTCTGCATTGTGCCGGTGTCCTTCGGCTCAAGGTCTTGCGGCGTGATCTCCGGCGCGCGCAGCACGCGCGGCGTCATCGTGATGACGATGTCGCTGTTGTCGTTGTTCTTCGTCGGGGTGGTGAAGAGGCGGCCGAGGATGGGAATGAGCCCGACGAGCGGGAGGCCCGCCCGCCCGCTCCGCTCGCGGTCCTGCGCGATGGAGGCGATCAGCATCGTCTTCCCGTTCGGGATGCGCGCCACGCCCTCGATCTTGCGCTGCGTGAAGATGGGGGTCAGCGGGTCGGGGCCGGCCGCCTGGTCTTTCGACTCGATGGTCATCGAGACCTGCACGTCCTGGTTCGGGTAGACCTTCGGCTTGAAGTCGAGGTTGAGGCCCACGTCCTCGTACTGGATGACGGGGTAGCCGCTGCCGCCGAAGACGTTGCCGACGCCGGCCTGGGTGCCGGTGCCGGTGCCGGTGCCGGATGTCGGCGCGGTGATCCCGTTGTAGACGGAAGCGGTCTGCACGGGCACCTTCGAGCCGACGCGCGTCGAGGACTTCTCGTCGTCGAAGGCATGCACCTGCGTCGAGAAGAGCAGCCGCGTGTTCGTCTTGCTCTGGAAGATTGAGAGCGTCGAGGGCGGGATGAGCAGGCCGAGGCCCGAGCCCAACCCGACCGTGGACGCAGCCGTGCCCGTGCCGATGGAGAGCGCGGGCGTGCCGCGGTAGAGCAGCGAGCCGGCCGCGATGCCGCCGAGGCTGCTGAGCGACTGCTGGCTGCCGACTTGGTTGCCGACCTGGAGGAGGTCTGCGCGCGAAATCTCGTAGATGGCGACCTCCATCACGACCTCGGCGCGGTCCTTGTCCACGCTCTGCAAAAGCTTCTCGATGGTGCGCATGTTCTCGGGCGTGTCGCGCACGGTGATGGAGTTGGTCGTCGCGTTCTCGATGAACTGCGGCTGGCGGCCGGCGTTGGCCGGGAGCGCGCCGGTCAGGAGCGTGCGCGCCTCACTGGGCTTGATGTTGTAGAGGTAGAAGGTGCGCAGCACGAGTTGCTGGTACATCGGCCGCTTCGACTGGTCGGCGACGAGGATGGTGCGGCGGTCGAGCTTCTGGAAGAAGAGCCCGTTGGCGAGGAAGACGTAGTCGAGCGCGCGCGCGGGCGTGATCTCGCGCCACTTGATGTTGACGTTGCGCTTGACCTGCGAGAACGCCTGGTCGAAGACGACGTTGAGATTCATCTCCTCGGCCAGCTTGCGGATGAAGCCTTCGAGGTCGCCGTTCCACTGGATGTTCTGGAGCTGCTCGGTGCGCGCGGGGGTGCCGTCGGCCTGCCCGTCGGCGCTGGTGGGGACGGGCTGGGTGCCCGCCGGGCCGCGGTAGCTCGTCGGCGAGGTGCGCGGATTGGCCGTGCCCTCCTTCTCGCGCTGGAGCCGGAGCACGCGATCCATCTCCTGCGCGGCGAGGTCGTTGACGGGGTCGAGCCCGTACGCCTGCCGGTAGGCGTTGTAGGCCCCGATGTAGTCGCCCTGGTCGGCCAGCGCGCGCCCCTTCGTCATGTAGTTCTGCGAGGCGTTGAAGACGGAGCGGCGGTAGTGGAGCTGGTACTCGGTCTCGCTGGGCGCGGCGGCGACGGCGAGCGCGAACTCCTGCGCGGCCTTCTCCCACTGCTGAGCCTTCTCGTACTCCAACCCGCGGTTGTAGTTCTTCTCGCCCTTCTTCGCCAGCACGCCGACGGGCGCGGCGAGCAGCACGAACGCCATGAGGAGCGCCGCGAAGGGGCGTGCCAGGGGCTTAGACTTCATTTCGAATCTCACTTGCTTTGATTCCTTGTTGGATTTAAGTCGGCTTGCCGCAAGCCGCACGACTTCTACACTGGACTGATCGGGGAGTGGCCGCCCCAGACGACTTTCAGCACGTACACGCCGGGGCGTAGATAATAGTTCCTTAAAGACGCTCTAACAAGTGAGCAGTAAGCGGTGAGCAGTGAGCAGTTTTAAAACACGCCGGGCGCGGCGTTATTTCTTTTAACTGCTCACTGCTCACCGCTTACTGCTCACTTGCTCACGGTCGCGATCTCGTCGCCGTTCATCTTGACCTCTTCGACGAAGGTGACGCGGTTGATCTCGTGGAGCGTCGAGACGCCCTGGAAGACCTTCTCCAGCGCCGACTCGCGCAGGGAGCGTAAGCCTTCGGTCTCGGCCGCGCGGCGGACTTCGGAGCCGGGGCGCCGCTCGATGATCATCTCGCGGATGTTGTCCGACATGTTCAGCAGCTCGTGGATGGCCGTCCGGCCGCGGTAGCCGGTGTGGTTGCAGGCGTCGCAGCCGACGCTCATGTAGAACGTGCGGTGGCTGTGCTCCGCGGGATGCAGGCCCGATTCCATCAGCTCCTCGTCGCTCGGGTGGTACGGCCGCTTGCAGACGGCGCAGAGCATGCGGGTGAGCCGCTGCGCCAGCACGCAGTTCAGGGACGAGACGAAGTTGTAGGGCTCGACGCCCATGTTGAGGAAGCGGCCGATGACATCGATGACGTTGTTCGCGTGGACGGTCGTAAAGACGAGGTGGCCGGTCAAGGCCGACTGGATGGCGATCTGCGCCGTCTCGTTGTCGCGGATTTCGCCGACCATGATCTTGTCTGGGTCGTGGCGCAGGATGGAGCGCAGCCCGCGCGCGAACGTCAGGCCCTTCTTCTCGTTGACGGGAATCTGCGTGACGCCGTGGAGCTGGTACTCGACGGGGTCTTCGATGGTGATGATCTTGTCTTCCTCGTTCCGTATCTCGTTGAGGCCGGCGTACAGCGTGGTCGTCTTACCCGAGCCGGTCGGCCCCGTCACGAGCACCATCCCGTAGGGCTCGGCGATGTAGCGGCGGAAGTCGCGCAAATCCCTCGGGAGGAAGCCGACCACGTCGAGCGTCAGGTTGCGGAACTGCTCGTTGATCTGCTCCTTGTCGAGGATACGGATGACGCAGTCTTCGCCGTGGACGGTCGGCATGATGGAGACGCGGAAGTCCACGTTCCGGCCCTTATAGCGGACGCGGAAGCGGCCGTCCTGCGGGATGCGGCGCTCGGCGATGTCCAGCTCGGACATGACCTTGATGCGCGAGATGAGCGTCTGGTGGTAGGAGATGTCGATGGGCTCGACCTTCTCGTAGAGCGCGCCGTCGATGCGGTACTTGACGTGGACGGCCGTGTCGCGCGTCTCGATGTGGATGTCGGAGGAGCGCGACTCCATCGCGTTATAAATAATCGTATCGACCAGCTTGATGATGGGCGACATGTCGGAGTCGGTCGCCAGCCGGTCGAGGTCTAAGACCTCCTCGCCCTGCTCCGTCTCCTTGACGAGCGCGATGCGGAAGCCGGAGGCGGCCTCCTGCAAGACGCGCTGCGTGGCGTCACCCTTGCGGAGCACGACCTCGATGGCGCCCGCGGTCGCGACGTGCGGGACGACGCGCGAGTGGAGGGCGGAGGCGATCTCGTCGAGCCGCTCAAGATCGGTCGGGTCGGCCATCGCGATGTGCAGCCGCCGGCCTTCGCGCCGCAGGGGCACGAAGAGGTGGCGGAGCATCAGGTCAACCGGAATCTCTCCTAAAAGCGCGTAGTCAATCGGCGAGTCGCCGACCGGCGGGAGCAGGTCAACGTAGGGCAGGCGGTAGCGCCGCGCGAGCGAGAGCGCCGCGCGCACCTCGGGCGGCGTGTGCCCGTCGTCGTCGCCCACGGCGGCGGCGGGGGGCGCCGGATTGACTAGCGTGGGCGTGTCGGCCTGGTTCTCCGTTTGACTCATCGTTTTTCAGATGCCTCGGGCGGGCGGGGGATTGCCTGCCGTGTCAGCTTCGGAAGCTCAAATTCGAGATGGACTGGATGATGGGCAGGTAGATGGAGAGCAGGATCGTCACGACGACCCCGCCCATCACCAGCAGGATGGCGGGCTCTAACACGGTGGTCAGCTGTTCGAGCCGGACTTCCGACTCGCGGTCGTGGAAGTCGGCGACCTCTTCGAGCATCTCGCGCAAGGAGCCCGAGCGCTCGCCCACGCCGATCATATCAAGCGCCAAGGGCGGTATCCACCCGGCCGACTCCAGGCTCTCCGTGAACGAGCGGCCCTCGCGAATCATCGGCAGCGTGGCTGAGCTGCGCGCCCGCAACTCCTTGTTCGTAATCGACTCGGCCGCGATCTCCCACGACTCGACGAGCGTGATGCCGCCCGCGAGCAGCGTCGCCAGGCTGCGCGTCATCTGCGCGACGGCCAACTGCTTGATGAGCTGGTTGACGATGGGGAGTTTGAGCAGAAAGCGGTCGAGGTTGAGCGCGCCCGAAGGCGTGCGCGTCCAGAGGTAGAGCCCGACGACGCTGAGGAGGATGGCCGGCACCAGCCACCAGAAGTTCGCCGAGGCGAAGTGCGAGATGCCGATGACGGTCTTCGTCACGGCGGGCAGCTCGCGGTTGAAGCCCTCGAAGAGCGAGGACATCTTCGGCACGACGTAGACGGTCAGGAACGTCACCATGCCCATCGACGCCGCGAGCAGGAAGAGCGGGTAGGCGAGCGCCCCGCGAATCTTCCGCCGTATCTCGACGCCGCGCCGCATGTACGCGACGTAGCGCGCCAGCACGTCGTCGAGCGCGCCCGAGCGCTCGCCCGCCAGAATCGAAGCGGTGTAGATGCGCGGGAAGATCGGCCCCTGCGCGGCGAAGGCCGACGAGAGCGCCATGCCCGAGCGAATCTTATCCTCCACGTCGGCGAGCACGAGCTTCAGCCTCGAAGACGAGGCGCGGCGGCGGAGCATGGCGACGGCCTGGAGGATGGGGATGCCCGCGCGGAGGATGGCCGAGAGTTGCTGGTTGAAGAGGAGAAAGTCGCCCGGCTTGACGCGCGGGGCGGTGCCGCCCTTGCCGCCGCGCGTGACGCCGGCGAGGCCCGCCACCTTCGGCGCGGCGACGGAGAAGACGCGGAAGCCCTCGGCCTCCAATCGCACGCGCGCCTCCTGCAAGCCCGCGGCCTCGACCGTGCGCGTCACAACTTCGCCCGCGGGCGTCCCCAAACGACAGATGAACTCGGCCATGTCTTTTCTTAACTTCTTCCCCGGAAGGTCGGCGCACGGGCTTCGGAGGGGGGAACCTTTACGCCACTCAAGGCGGTCGATTGTAGCACGGAGGCGAGCCCCGCTCCCACCGCCCGCGTCGCTTACACGCGCGTAGTTGTGCGAAGTTGCACGGAAATAGAATCGTGAGAAAGTCGAAACCGAGATGTTTGTTGCGCGTCGGCGGGGCGTGTCCTACAATACCCGCGCGAAGGAAAGAGGAAGTCTCCCCGTCTTCCCAGCACGCTACCGCGTACAACCGAAAGGGCGCGCGCCAGCGTCGAAGCTGACAAGCACGCACCCTGAGCCGGGCTCGCGGGCGCCGAAGAAGGCCCCGGGTCGGCGGTTCTCCTTTTCCAGTTGGCAAGACACTTCCGCAGGAGGCTTAACATGAGGGCCCGGCGCTCCGACCGTTTTTCCCGAGTCGCGCTCGTCTCACTCCTCTTCGCCGCCGCGTTAGCGGCCGAGGCCGGCGCACAGCCCGTGCAACAGCCCGAGCCGAAGCCGGCCGCGCAGAAGACCGAGCAACCCGCGCCCGCCAACGGCGCCGCCGCCACGACGACACAGTCGAGCGCCAAGCCGGCGACGCCCGCGACGACGGCGCCCCCCGCGCCGAAGCCGAAGGTTCCGGCCGCCAACGGTCGCGCCAGCAGCTCCTCGCAGTCGCCGACCGCCATCCTCGACGGCCCCATCGTCCAGCCGTTCGTGGACGACGACAAGCCGCAGATCATCCACTCCGACCTCATCACGCTCACCGTCACCGTCACCGACACCTACGGCCGGTTCGTCACGGGGCTCGGCAAGAACGCCTTCACCATCCTCGACGACAAGACGGAGCAGGAGATCACCTTCTTCTCCGACGAGGACGCGCCGGTGAGCTTGGGGATCGTCTTCGACGTGTCGGGCTCGATGAGCGGCGACAAGATTACGCGCGCGCGCGAGGCGCTCTCGAAGTTCGTCGATACGAGCCACGCGCGCGACGAGTATTTCCTCATCGGCTTCAACAGCCGCGCGCAGCTGCTCCTCAATCACACGCGCGACAGCGACGCGCTGATGCAGAAGCTAACCTTCGTCCAGACGCGCGGCCAGACGGCGCTCTACGACGCAACCTACCTCGGGGTCGAGCGCGTGACGCGCGGCACGCACAAGAAGCGCGCCGTCCTGCTCATCTCCGACGGGCAGGACAACAGCTCGCGCTACACCTTCAACGAGCTGAAGCGGATGCTCAAGGAGTCGGACGTTATCATCTACGCCATCGGCATCGTGAGCCCGAACGACGAGTCGTCGCTCGGCTACGGCGGGCGCGCCATCCTCGAAGAGCTGGCGGGCGTCTCGGGCGGCAAGGCGTTCTTCCCCTCGACCGGCGCCGAGATGAACGACACCTTTGAGCGCATCGCGCTTGAGCTGCGCACGCAGTACAGCATCGGCTACCGCCCCTCGGCCTTCGCCAACGACGGCAAGTGGCACAAGCTCAAGGTCAGGGTGCAGCCCCCCCGCGGCTTCCCGCGCCTCTTCGTCCGCGGCCGCGAGGGCTACTTCGCCAGCGCCACGCCGAAGTAGGAAGGGTGTTGGGTGTTAGGTTTTGGGTGTTGGTCTAACGCATGCCTTAAACCAACACCCAAAACCCAGCAGCCAACACTCCTGTTTTTCGGCAACTAACGACTGTGCCGGGGCATCTTTAAAACTGTCGCGGCGCCCGCCGCCGAAGGCAATCATTGCTCTTTGCCCCGGCCACGCGGAGCCTGAGTCAGGCCCGGAAGGTTGGAAGCCCCGCGCCCCGCCTCAAAAAGGGCGGGGCTCGCGGGGCGAATTTTTGAGCGAAGAAGATGAGACGAAGTGAGTTCTCCGACC
>CAXTSK010000100.1:0-12102 GCA_964246655.1 uncultured Pyrinomonadaceae bacterium | reverse complement strand
CGCTTGTCGAGCCAGCGCGGCGACATGACCCACGTATAGTTGTTGTCGAAGTCGCGCTTCTGCGGGCGCGGGATGGTCGTCTGGTTCCAAGGGTGCTTCTGGTCTACGTCGTTGCCGAGCGGGTCTTTCTTGACGAACTTCTCGGCCTGATCCCAGTCGTCGTAGTAGGAACTTCCCAAGAGGATGCGAATGTTTAAGCCGATGTCCACGAGGTCGGTCGTCACCAGCTCGCCGTCCACGATGACGCCCGGCGTGACGTACATCGCGTTGCCCCACTCGTTCATCGTCTCGTAGCGGTAGTCGCAGACGTTCGGGTCTTGGAACGAGCCCCAGCAGCCCAGGAGGATGCGCCGGCGTCCGACCTCCTCGTAACCGGGCAGCGCCTCGTAGAAGAAGTCGAAGAGGTCGTCATGCAAAGGCACGACCTTCTTCATGAACTCGCAGTACTTCATCAGGCGCACGAGGTAGTCCGTGAACAGTTGCACCGTCGGCACCGTGCCGACGCCGCCCGGATACAAGGTTGACGGATGGACGTGGCGGCCCTCCATCAGGCAGAACATCTCGCGCGTGTAGCGGCTGACGTGCAAAGTCTCGCGGTAGAACTCGCCCGTGAACGGGTTCAGGGCCGTCATGATGTCGGAGATTTTTTTGTAGCCGTGCTTGTCGGCGTTGGGCGCGTCCGTCACCTTCGCCTTCTCCCAGACGGACGGGTTGGTCTCCTTCACCATCTGCTCGCAGAAGTCCACGCCGACCAGGTTGTCCTGAAAGATGTTGTGGTCGAACATGTACTCGGCGGCCTCGCCTAAGTTGGTAATCCACTCGGCCATCGCGGGCGGGCGCACGCCGAAGGCCATGTTCTGCGCGTAGGTGGCGCAGACGGCGTGGTTGTCGCCGCAGATGCCGCAGATGCGCGAGGTGATGAAGTGCGCGTCGCGCGGGTCTTTGCCCTTCATGAAGATGGAGTAGCCGCGGAAGATCGAGGAGGTCGAGTAGCACTCGGCAACCTCCTTGTTGTTGAAGTCGATCTTGGTGTAGATGCCCAAGGAGCCGACGATGCGAGTGATCGGGTCCCAGTTCATGTCCACCAGAGTCCGGGGCTTGGCCGGAGCTTCGGTCGTGGTGGTGGTCGTGGTACTCATGACGGTAGCTCCTTTTTCTGCGGCGGGGGCGGCTGGTAGCCGGTGGTCAGTTCAGGACGGTTGTGACGCCACTTGGGCTCTTTATTGACCGTCGCGTTCGTCAGGTTACGCATCGCCCGGATGGCCGCGCCGTAGATGCCGATGGCGGCCGACGAAATCTTCGCGCCCGGCGGCTCGTCCATGAAGGGCATGAACTTGTCTGGGAAGCCCGGCATCGTGCAGCCGATGCAGATGCCGCCCACGTTCGGACAGCCTCCGATGCCCATCATCCAGCCGCGCTTCGGCACGTTGCAGTTGACGACCGGCCCCCAGCAGCCGAGTTTCACGATGCACTTCGGCGAGCCGTACTCGGTGGCGAAGTCGCCCTGCTCGTAATAGCTCCCGCGGTCGCAGCCCTCGTGCACCGTCTTGCCGAAGAGCCAGGTGGGACGGCCCGCCTCGTCGAGCGGAATCATCGGCGCGAGCCCCGCAGCGAGGTAGAGCAGGTAGAGCACCGTCTCCATAAAATTATCGGGCTGCACGGGACAGCCCGGGACGTTGACGATGGGAATGCCGGCCTTCGACTTCCAGTCCCAGCCGAGGTAGTCCATGAGTCCCATGCAGCCCGTCGGATTGCCGGCCATCGCGTGGATGCCGCCGTAGGTGGCGCACGTGCCGATGGCGACCACGGCCAGAGCCTTCGGCGCGAGGCGGTCGATCCACTCGGTCGTCGGAATCGGCTGCCCCGTCATCGGGTCGTTGCCGAGCGCCGCCCAGTAGCCTTCGCCGCTCAAATTCTCGTTCGGGATTGAGCCCTCGACGACGAGGACGAACGGGTCGATCAAGCCCTGCTCAGCCTGATACCAGTACTTCATGAAGTCGTCGCCGACCTCGTAGGCGACCACCGGGTTGTGCAGGTGCACTTTCGGGAGCCCCGGGATCGCGCCCATCACCACGTCTTCGAGGCTCGGCTGCGTCGCGGCCGTGATCGAGACGGTGTCGCCGTCGCAACCCAGCCCCGCGGTGATCCAGACGATGTGAACGTCACTGACGGCCGGTGGCTTCTGCGTCACACGCCCGTACGGCACTGCTTCTGCTGCCATCTCCTGGCCTCCTTCTCTAAATTGAATAGCCGGGACGGTCTTGGTCGGGCCGCCGAACAAATTGTGCGTGGCCGAATCGAATTCGGTCTGGAAGTCGGGTTGAATCGCGAGGATGAAAGCGCCGCCGCCGCGCGCGCCGAAAATCACTCGGACAGGCCGAAGCTCCTTTGATAAGTCAGACGATGCAGCCGTCCGAGGAGACGAACGAAGACGGCAATAACGGAATGGCATCATTATCCGCCCCGTTATTCAGTTCCGTCTATTCGCAAACCTACGTACACGCCCTACGTAGACCTACGTATTTTTCGTGGTGGAAGCTACGTAGAAACAGTAGGCGGTAGGCAGATGGCAGTCGGCAGTCGCTCCGCGTAATAGACGTTGAGGATTTAATCCTGAAGTAACAACAGCGTGGCTTTCAACTGCCTACTGCCATCCGCCTACCGCCTACTGCTTAATGATTCCCCGGCGGATGGCGTAGCGGATGAGGTCGGACTGTGTGTGGAGGCTGAGCTTGTGCATGACGCGGGAGCGATGGGTCTCGGCGGTGCGTGTGCTGATGCCGAGGCGGGCGGCAATCTCGCTGTTGGTGTGCCCTTCGGCGGAGAGTTGTAAGACCTCGCGCTCGCGCGTGGTGAGCGTCTCGTGCTTGTCCATCGTGCCGACCTTCGCGCGCTGCTGGTAGGCTTCGATGGCGCGGTCGGAGAGCGGCGGACTTAAGTATCGACGGCCCGCCGCGACTTCGCGGACGGCGTGGACGAGGTCGGACGAGTTCGAGTCTTTGAGCACGTAGCCCGAGACGCCGTTGGCGAGCGCTTCGAGGACGAACCCTTCGTCGTCGTGCATCGAGAGGACGACGACGCGGACGCCGGGCGACTGCCGGGGCATCTGCCGCGCCACCTCAAGGCCGTTGAGGCCGGGCATCATCAGGTCGAGGATGAGCACGTCGGGCGTCAGGCGCTTGACCAGCTCCAAAGCCTCGCGCCCGTCGTCGGCCTCGCCGACGACTTCGAAGTCCGCCTCGCTCGCCAGGAGGGCGCGCAACCCTTGGCGTACGATGCGGTGGTCGTCGGCTAGAACGATGGTCGTCCGTTTCAAGCTCGGTCACCTCACGTCTGGTCGCCGTCGGCGAACTCGGCCGTCAGGCGAGTCCCCGCGCCGGGGCTCGACTCGATGAGGAAGCTTCCGCCGAGCAGGTGTGCGCGCTCGCGCATCCCGGCCAGGCCGCTCGTGTTGTCGGCCGCCAGAGCCGTCTCCGTGTCGAAGCCTTTCCCCTTGTCCTCTATTTGCAGGCCAAGGCCGTGGCCGTCGGCCCACACGCGGACGGTGGCTTCGTGTGTCTCGGCGTGGCGCGCGACGTTCGTCAAAGCCTCCTGCACGATGCGGTAGGCGGCAATCTCGATCTCCGGCGGGAAGCGCCGGCCTTCGAGTCCGCTGTGCTTGAACTCGACGTGCACCTGCGTCCGCACGCCGTACTGCTTGATGTGCCACAGCAGCGCCGAGAGCAGGCCGAGATGGTCGAGCGTGGCGGGCCGCAGGTCGAGCGACATCTTGCGCGCGCGCGCCATCAACTCGTTGACGAGCGTCTGCGCCTGCGCGATGGTCGCGCGGACTTCCGAAGGCGGCTGGCGCGCGCTCATCTCAAGGGTGAGCTTGAGGCCGGTTAAGATTTGTCCGACCTCGTCGTGCAGTTCGAGCGCGAGGCTGCGCCGCTCGGCCTCCTGCACCTCTATCAAACGTCGCGAGAGAATTTTCAGACGGTCGGCCGACTCGCGCAGCGCCTCGTCCTTGCGCTTGCGGCGCGTGATGTCGCGGATGACGGCAATGACGATGCTGCCGCCCGCGGCGTCCACGGGGCTGAGCATGATCTCGACGGGAAACTCGCCGCCGTCCTTGCGCCGGCCGAACAGCTCAAGGCCGGCGCCCATCGGGCGCAGGTGCGGGTCTGCGAGGAAGCCCATGCGGTGCTTCGTGTGCCGGCGCCTGAAACGCTCCGGCAACAGGATTTCGACGGGACGGCCGAGCAGTTCATCATTCTTATAACCGAACGTCGGCTCGACCTGCGCGTTGACGCGCTCGATGCAGCCGCGACGGTCGATGACGACGATGGGGTCGGGCGCGTACTCGAAGATGCCGCGCAGCATGTTCTCGCTCTTACGCAGTGCGTCCTCGGCGCGGCGGCGCTCGCCGACTTCGGCGAGCAGGATTTCGTTGGCGCGCGCCAGCTCCCGCGTGCGCTCCGAGACGCGCAGCTCAAGCACGGCGTGCGCCTCGCGCAGGTCGGCCTCGGCGCGCTCTCTAACGGCGATCTCCTGTTGCAGCTCCGCGTTCGCCCCGCCCAGCTCGCGCGTGCGCTCCGAGACGCGCAGCTCCAACTGGTCGCGCGCCTGCGTGAGCGCGGCCTCGGCCTGCTTGAGTTCGGTGATGTCGAACCCGACGCCGTGGATGAACCAGGGGCGGCCGTCGGGGTGGCGCACCATGCGCACCTCGCAGTGGAACCAGACCACGCGGCCGTCGCGCGCGAGCACGCGGTAGACCGAGCGCAAAGGCTCGCCGGAGACGAAAGTCTCCGCCGCCTCGACGCTCCAGCGCGCCTTGTCGTCGGGGTGTATCTGGCGGAACCAGCGGACGGGGTCGTTGAGCCACTCGGCCTGCGTGAAGCCGAGCATGGCCTCGATCTGCGGGCTGACGTAAGCCTCGCTGATGCCCTGGTCGAGGAAGGCCATGAAGACGACGGCCGGAATCTGCTCGACGAGGATGCGGTAGCGCGAGACCACATCCGGCCACTCAACCTCGGAGGCAGGCTTCGGCTTCGCCCCCGCGAGGAGCCCGCCCAGGAACAGCTCGAAGGTCTCGTCGGCGGGGAAGAAGACGCTCGCCAAACGCGCGAGCGTGCCCTCGGCCTCAAGCAGACTCTCAGGCAATTCCTCCTTCAACTGCTCACTGCTCACTGCTTACTGCTCACCTTCCTTCGTCGCCACTCCGGCTCCTTGTTGAGCGAGTCCTGCGTGAAGCGGCGCAGCGCGTGGATGGCGCGGCCGTAGGTCATCACCGCGTGCGAGGAGAGGAGCGAACCCGGCGGCTGATCCATGAAGGGCATGAACTTGTCCGGGAAGCCCGGCATCGTGCAGCCGATGCAGATGCCCCCGACGTTCGGGCAGCCGCCCACGCCCGCCATCCACCCGCGCTTCCCGACGTTGCACTGCACGACCGGCCCCCAGCAGCCGAGCTTCACGATGCAGTGGCGCGAGCCGTACTCGTCCGCGAACTGCGCCTGCTCGTAGTAGCCGCCGCGGTCGCAGCCCTCGTGCACCGTCTCTGTGAAGAGCCACCTGGGACGCAAGGACTCGTCGAGCGGAATCATCGGCGCGCGGCCCGCCGCCTGATAAAGCAGGTAGAGGAAAGTCTCCGTGAGGTTGTCCGGCATGGTCGGGCAGCCCGGCACGTTGACGATGGGGATGCCCGCTTTCGACTTCCAGTCGGGGCCGAGGTAGTCGGCCAGACCCATCGCGCCCGTCGGGTTGCCCTGCATGGCGTGGATGCCGCCGTAGGCCGCGCACGTCCCGACCGCTACCAACGCCCACGCCCTAGGAGTGAGACGGTCTATCCACTCGCAGGTCGTGATCGGCTGCCCCGTCTCAGCGTCCGCGCCGAACGAAGCCCAGTAGCCTTCCCGTTTGTTCCCTTCGTCGGGTATCGAGCCCTCGACGACGAGGATAAACGGTTCGAGACTGCCTTCGGCGGCGCGGCGGAAGAGATTCAAAAACTCGTCGCCGTTCTCGTAGGCCAGAAATGGATTGTGGAGTCTGACTTTGGGCAGGCCGGGGATGGCGCCCATCACGAGGTCTTCGACGCTCGGCTGCGTCGCCCCCGTCAGGGCGACCGACTCGCCGTCGCAGCCGAGGCCGCCGTTGAGCCAGAGGATATCGACCTCCCCGAGCGGGCGAGAGCTTCGCTGTTCGTCCTCGTGGCGCACGGGCGAGTCTGTCACGCGTCCTCCTTTCAACTTTTCAGGCGAGCGCCGGCATTATACGCCAGGGGTTTGATTATCGAGCATGCCAAGTTAGTCGCCGCAGGAATGTACCCTCGCTATAAAGTCGCGGACTCTGTATACTCTCCTTACCCCCTGAAGACTCCACGCCGTAACAACCGTCCGCTCTCTCCCGACAGGCCGCGCCTTATGTCCACTAAATCTTCTCAAGGGGGGCCGCCCGGCGGCAGCACCGTCGCAGACCACGCCGCCGGTCTGCTGGGCGCGGAGCTTGCCCCCTTCTGGCTCTCGGCCATCATCGATTCGGCTGAAGACGCCATCATCAGCAAGACGCTCGAAGGCGTCATCACGAGTTGGAACAAGGGGGCCGAGCGCGTCTTCGGCTACACGGCCGCCGAGATTGTTGGCCAACCCGTGACGATGCTCATCCCCGAAGAGCACCTCGACGAGGAGCCGGCCATCCTCGCGCGCATCCGCGCGGGCGAGCGCATCGAGCACTACGAGACCGTGCGGCGGCGCAAGGACGGAACGCTGATCGACATCTCGCTGACGGTCTCGCCCATCCGCGACGCCGACGGGCGCGTCATCGGCGCCTCGAAGATCGCGCGCGACATCTCGGAGCGCAGGGACGCCGAGGCCACGCTGCGTGAGCAGGCCGAGGTCATCAGGCAAGCCTACGACGCCATCTTCCTGCGCGACTCCTCGAACGCCATCACGCTCTGGAACCGCGGCGCGGAGCGCACCTACGGCTACACGCAGGCGGAGGCGCTCGGGCGCTCGCCGCATGAGCTGCTCAAGACCGTGCCGCCCGTCCCGCTCGAAGAGATTTACGCGAGCCTGCGGAGCGAGGGCTACTGGGAGGGCGAACTCAGACACACGCGCAAGGACGGCGAGCAGCTCGTCGTCGAATCGCGCTGGGCGACCGTCCGCGACGGGCGGGACAACGTCACCTCCGTCCTTGAGATTACGCGCGACGTGACCGAGCGCAGGCGCGCGGAGGAACGACTGCTCCGCACCGCCGCCATCGTCGAGAACACCGACGACGCCATCATCAGCAAAGACCTCGACGGCCGTATCCTCAGTTGGAACCCGGGGGCCGCGCGGCTCTACGGCTACACCGCGGAGGAGGCCGTCGGCCAACCCGTCACGATGCTCATCCCCGAAGACCGACCGGACGAGGAGCCGCACATCCTTGAGCGGATCAGGCGCGGCGAGCGCGTCGATCATTACGAGACCGTACGCAAACACAAGGACGGCACGTTCATCGACGTGTCGCTCACCGTCTCGCCCGTGAGGGACGCCACGGGGCGCGTCGTCGGCGCTTCGAAGATTGCGCGCGACGTGACCGCACGCATGCGGGCCGAGCGGCATTTGCGCGAGCAGGCCGAGGTCATCGAGGCAGCCGCCGCCGAGAAAGAGCGCCTCTACCGCGAGGCGCAAGAGGCTTCGCGCCTCAAGGACGAGTTCCTCGCGACGGTCTCGCACGAACTGAGAACACCTTTGACCGCCATCCTCGGCTGGGCACACATGCTGAGGACGGGGCAGCTCGACGGCGGCTCGGCCTCGAACGCCTTCGAGACGATAGAGCGCAACGCACGGGCGCAGGCGCAACTCATCGACGATCTCCTCGACGTGTCGCGCATCATCACCGGCAAGCTCCGCATCGACGTGCGACCCGTCGACCCGAACTCCTTCATCGAGGCCGCCGTCGAGGCCGTCCGCCCCGCCGCCGAGGCCAAGGGCGTCCGCTTGCAGAAGGTCTTGGACACCGGCGTCGTCTCCGTCTCCGGCGACCCGGTCCGCCTCCAACAGGTGGTCTGGAACCTGCTGGCCAACGCCATCAAGTTCACCCCGCGCGGCGGGAGGGTGCAGGTGCGGTTGGAGCGGGTCAACTCGCACGTCGAGGTGGCGGTGAGCGACACGGGCTCAGGCATCCCGGCGGAGTTCTTGCCGCACGTCTTCGACCGGTTCCGGCAGGCCGACCAGAAGACGACGCGGCGGCACGGCGGGATGGGGCTCGGGCTCGCCATCGTCAGGCATCTGGTCGAGTTGCACGGCGGGACGGCGAGGGCCGAGAGCGCGGGCGAGGGTCAGGGCGCGACCTTCACCGTCCTGCTCCCCGTCGCGCCCGTCTACTCCGTCGAGCCTTCGGAGGGGCGCGTCCACCCCGCGTCGAGAGATACCCTGCCCAACTTCGACTGCCCCGACCGGCTCGACGGGATGAAGATTCTCGTCGTGGACGACGAGCCGGACACGCGCGCGATGTTGAAGGCGGGGCTCACGCGTTGCGGCGCCGAGGTGACGGTCGCCGGGTCGGCGGCCGAGGCGCTTGAGGCGCTCAAGGCGTGGGCGCCGGAGGTGCTCATCAGCGACATAGGGATGCCGGACGAAGACGGCTACGCGCTGATAAAGAAAGTCAGGGCGCTCCCGGCCGCGGAGGGCGGCCGCGTGCCCGCCATCGCGCTGACGGCCTACGCGCGCGCGGAAGACAGGATGCAGGCGCTCCGCTCCGGCTACCAGATGCACGTGCCGAAGCCGGTCGAGCTGGCCGAGCTGGCGGCCATCGTCGCGAGCCTCAGTCGCCGCGACGGCTGAAGGCGCCTCGGTTCGCGTTCGGGGTGTCAAGATTCGCGTGAGGGCTTCGGTTGAACTCCCGGCCGGTCGTGCCGACGCGCGCGCTTCGCCTATACTGTGCGCGTGCCCTACACACCGGCCGCTTTCGTCTACAAGTTTCTGCTCTACCCGCTCCTGCGGCTCTACCGGCTCGTCTTCCGACCCGACGTGCTCGGCGTGCGGTGCGTGGTCGAGTTCGAGGGCAGGGTGCTGCTCATCCGCAACTCTTACGGCCCGATGGAGTGGGACCTACCCGGCGGCGGCGTCAAGCGCGGCGAGCAGCCGGATGAGGCGGCGCGGCGCGAGGTGCGCGAAGAGGTTGGCCTCTCGCTCAAGGCCCTGCGCCCGCTGGGGCGTTACACCGGCACGGAGCACTACCGAAAGGACACGGTCGTGAGTTACTTCGCGCGGGCCGAGAGCGCCGCCCTGAAGCCGAGGCGCGCGGAGGTCTACGAGGAGGGTTGGTTCGAGTTGGGTCGGCTCCCCGAGCCTCTGTCGCCCGAGGCCGCGAGGGTCATCGGACTCTACCGTGCGGACGTGGGGCGTTGAGGCGGTCGGCGCCGGGAGTCGTCAAACGTGTCTCGGGGCGCTCCCCAAAAAGCGAACAGGCGCGTCTGCCTTGGGGGCTTTCGCGCCTGTTCTAATGTGGCTCACAGTCCTCACCCCTGCAAACCACTGGGCATTTGGGTTTACCGCATGCCCGGTTGCGAACACTATACCCTAACCACCCCGTGCCGTCCAATCGCCACGGCGGGTGGCTTTACCCGCGCGGACGTAGTACCGTAGCGACATCCCACCCCGGCGCTAGGGGGCAGGGCGATACCTCGGCCGCGTCGCCCGCTTCCGTTTCGCGCCCCGCCGACAAGTCCGACCAAACCTTCGACGGCCGCTCTGAAGTTATCGCTCCGGTGAGTGAGGAAAAGATGGGCGACGGTTTTTCCGGGCGGCGTCTGCTCAGATCAAGTCCTTAAGGCTCTTGCACGAGGAGAGGAGTTCCCGGCGCCCCTCTTCCGCCTCCGACGGCTCTCCGCCTCTGATCCGCGAGAGCAAAACCCCTGCGAGCCGCTCGACCTCGTCCGCCGCCCCCTGTTGCGGGGTGCCGGCGAACTCCGCCCTCAACTTGGCGGCGTGGTGCGCGAGGTCGCACTTCTTCACGTCGGTCAACTCCTCCAGCTTGCGCCCCCTGACTTCTGAGATGAGCAGTGTGAGTCTGGTGAAAGGGCTGAGATCGCGCGCCATATATTTTTCTCCCCGGCGTTCGCCTAATTGCGCGGCAGCCAGTAGACCCTGACCTCGCCGCGGTGGCCCGTCTTCACCATGCGTCTGCCCAGCAGCTCGCCGAGCACGATGCCGAGGTAGTCGTTATTGAAGTCGGTCACGGCCTGGATTTCCAGCCACGTGCGCTCCCCGTCCTGAAGCGCCTCCAGGACTCGGAGTTGTGCGGCGTCCGACGGCAACGTGTGTGTCTTGTTCAGCATGTAGATGACGCGCTTCCGAGGTCGAAGTAGCTACACAGTAACACAAGTGGCATCACGCGCGTCTGCCGCGACCCGCTTTTCCGGAGCGCCGCCTCGTCCCGCAGCGGCCGTCGGGGAGGCCATTCAGACGCGCGTGTGCTATAGTCGCCCAGTCAATCCCCCGCGGCTCTTTAGACAACACACTCTCGACATCAGGATTGGCGCGCCGCGCCCTTCTCCTCGTGCCGTCTGTTTGTTCAACGCGACGACGAGGAGTCACCTGATGCCCGCTCCCACAGCGCCTTTAAGCTCAGACGAAACAGTTCTCCGGCCCCCGGCAAGCCCGGGCTCGGCGAGCTGTTTTTCGCCGAGGCGTGGCTGCCTGAAGTAAGGCTCAGGCGTCGGCGACAGATGAAGAGGTATTGCCACTTCTGCGCGGGGAAGTTGCGCGGGCTCCGCATGTGGTGCCCCGACTGTCATCGCTCGACCATAAGCTGGCTGCACGTCGCACTCGTGGCCGCCCTCGACGCGGCCGGCCTCGTCTTCCTGCTGAGGCTCTTCTGACGGCGCCGGCCGTGGGTTGCACACATGAGAGACCTGAGAATTTATGTTTACCCCGTAGGCCCGGACGGGCGCGGCCAGGACGTGACGTTCTACAGCCAGCGCGCCAACGGGCCATACTACCGTTGGGTCTACGCCGAAGGGGCCGGGCGTTGGCACTACTCGCGCGTCAGCCTGGACAGGCCGGAGCTGAACGTGCTCTGCGTCGCGCGTTGGGAAGCCGTCCCGGCCACGCTGCGCGACCGCCTGGGCGAACACTATCTCGAATAGACTGTCCGCCGGGCAGACCGCTTAGGCTTGGAGGTGAGAGACGTGACTGACGAATCGCTCAAGTTGGAAGAGGCGAAGTCCGAGGCGCTGGCGGCCTTCGCGGCCATCGCCGCCGTGATAGACCTCTCGGGCGAGGCCGCGTCTCCCGAGCAGACCCTCGCGTCCGACGCGCTGCGCGCCGCCGCCGTGCGGCACCTCTCGGCCGCGTTGGAGATCATACGTCGCGCGAAAGGCTTTAGCGGGTGAACGACTACGACGATTTCATAGAGCGGCTCGAAGCCGCCCTCGCGGACGACGAGGGGCGCGAAGACTTCCTCGAATACCTGCAAGGGCTCACGAGCGAGGGGCGCGCGGAGATACTGGCCGAGGCGGACCGGCGGGAGGCGGAGGCGGACGTTGCTTGAGAGAGGTGAAAAGAGATGAGCGAGAGCGAACAACCCGAGCGCGTTGCGGAGAGAGAGTCGGACGTAGATGAAGGCGGGCAGCGCTTACAACAACCGTCGGACGGCGGCCGAGAGGTTCCGCTCTTCCTCAGGGACAAGAGCGACGGGCGGAAGGATAACGCGCAGGACGAGAAGGACGAGGTGGGAGAGTAGCGTTGATGTCAGGTGAAACGGCAGACCCCGGCCCGGTCATCAAGGCCGGCGACCGCGTCCGGGCGCTCGACGGCGCTTACAAGGGGAGGGTCGGGACGGCGCTGCGCGTGGTGACTTCGCGCGACGAGGGGCGGACTTCGCACTCCATCCTCGTGAGCTTCCCGGCGGGTGGCGCCGACTACCTCGACGCCGCCGCGCTGGAGAAGGCGAAAACCTCCGACGAGTGAGCGCGCGGCCGTCGTCGCCGCCAGCACAGACTGAAGGACGAAAACCTCACCCCGCCGAAGTATCGACCTTCCCACACGAACAGCAGAGTGCATCTTCGCGGGGGGGGGGGGCCGGGGGGGGGGGGGCCCGCCCCCCGGCGCCCCCGGCACGTCGGGCGGGGGGGGGGGG
>CAXTSK010000099.1:0-12136 GCA_964246655.1 uncultured Pyrinomonadaceae bacterium | reverse complement strand
GAGCGACTCGGCGCGCGCGGGCTGCTGGCCGAGCTGGATGCGCGCCTGCTCGACGGCCTCGACGAGGCCCGGCCCCTGCGGCACCACGTCGTTCGCGAAGTTCATCTGCGGGTAAAGTTTCTCCGGGTCAACCTCGACGCGGACGATCTTGGAGGTCGTCTTGAACTGCGTCTCGCCGAAGTCCTTCGCGGGGATGCGCGCGGTCGTCGTCAAACGCTCGCCGCGATCCGTGAGCGCCTGCACGGTCACCTCCACGTCGAACGAGCCGGTGTTACGCAGGTTCGAGACCCACGCGCCCGCGCGCTCGACCGGCAGGCCGACGAGCAGGTCGGTGTCGGTCGGCAGGTCGAAGAGCGAAGCCATGAGGACGCTCGCGCGGTCGCCGCCCGCCTGCGCCAGACGTGCGCGCAATGAGGCGAGCGTCAAAGCCTGCGCCCCGCCCTGCGCGAGTTGACCGCGCAGAGCGCCGAGGAACGCCTCCCGCCCGACGGCGTTCGCGACGATGCGCCAGACGAGCGCGCCCTTGTTGGTCGCGGCGTTGAAGTATGTGTCGAACGAAGGCGTCACCTTCGAGAGCGGTGCGTCGCGAGCGGCCACGGGCGCGTATTGCAGCGCCATCCTCATCCACTCGGCGTCGGCCGCAGGCTTGCCGAACTGCTTCTCAAGGAAGAGCGCGGCGAGGTAGCGCGGCAGCCCCTCGCGCAGGGCGCCCGCGCCCTCGCCTTCGATTCCCGCCACGCCGCCGACCCAGAGGCGCGCCACGGCGTCCGCCACCTGCGTCGCCGTGACCGAGTCGAGCTTGCGGCGCGTGAAGGCCGCGTCGTTGAGGAGGAGCGTGCCGCCGAGTTCGAAGCCCGCGCCGCGCCGCACGCCGACGAGCCGCACCGGCACGTCGGGCGCGGGGCCGAGCATCGTGGCGTAGAAGGCGCGCGCCGCGCCCGCGAGTGCCAAGAGGGCTTCGGCGTTCTTACGCTCGTCGGCGGTCGCGCCCGCGTGGAGCATGGCCGTAACGCCGCGCGCGTCGCCCGTCCCCTCGACCGTCTCCCAGCGCCCCGTCAGAAAGAAAGGCTGCGCGTTGAGCGGCTGTTCGAAGCCCGCGCCCGAAGCCTTGCCGGAGGAGACGACCGTGTCGCCCGAAGGCAGACCCGTGAACGTGAATTTCACCGGCGCGTAGTCCGCGCCGCGTGGGGCAACAGGCGAGTTGGGCGACGGATACCACTGCGAGAGCGGGAGGAACTGCAAGCCGAGCGGCGAGACGGCGGCGAGCCCGGAGTTCTCCGCGACGGGCAGGCGGTAGTCGAGCGTCGCGGTCACGCTGCCGCCGACGGGGACGGGCGCGGGCAGAGTTATCTGTGCGGTCTGCAACTGCGCGGCGGCGTCCTTGCCGGGGTTGAAGGCAGCAGTCTGGCCGCCGACGGCCGCCGACTCGATCTTCGCCGCGGGGTTCAGGCGCAGCGTCAGAGTGCGCCCGGCGGCGCCGCCCACGTTACGCGCGCTGATGGTGGCGCGCGCCGCAATCGCACGTTCACTGCCCGCGGCGTTGACGCTCACGTCGAACGAAGTGACCTGCCACGCGGGCAGGTTCGCACCTGTCTGCTGCGCGCGCGCCGCGGGGGCGAAGGTCAAGGCGATGAAGAGAAGGATGAAGGTGGTCAGCGTCTTTTTCATAGTCGAGTCACAGGCCGGTCGCCGCGCTTTCGGAAACTTGTTGCTGACTGCGCCGGACGAGTTCGTGCAGGTCGCGCAGGGTCTTTAAGAGCGCGGCCATGCGCGCGAGCGGCAGGGCGTTGGGGCCGTCGGAGAGAGCGCGCTCGGGCGCCTCGTGCACCTCCATGAAGACGGCGTCCACGCCGCAGGCGACGCCCGCGCGCGCGAGCGGTTCGATGAACTCCGACTGCCCGCCCGTTGCACTCCCCAAGCCGCCGGGCAGTTGTAGGCTGTGCGTCACGTCGAAGACCACGGGCGCGCCGAAAGATCGCATGATCGGGAACGAGCGCATGTCCACGACGAGGTTGTTGTAGCCGAACGTGTAGCCGCGCTCCGTCAATAAAAGTTTTTGACAACCGGCCGCGCGCGCCTTATCGACGATGTTCTTCGCGTCGTGCGGGGCGAGGAACTGCCCCTTCTTGACGTTGACGGCCTTGCCGGTTTCGCACGCCGCGACGATGAGGTCGGTCTGGCGGCAGAGGAAGGCGGGTATCTGCAAAACGTCGGCGACGCGCGCCGCCTCTTCTACTTGAGAGATGTCGTGCACGTCCGTCAGGACGGGGAGGCCCGTCTCCCCTTTGACCGCGCGCAGTGATTCGAGCCCGTCCCTCATGCCCGGGCCTCTGTAAGAAGAGCCGGAGGAGCGGTTGGCCTTGTCGTACGAAGCCTTGAAGACGTAGTCGAGCCCCGCGTCCTGCGCGCGCTTCCGGCACTCGCGCGCCATGAAGAGGACGTGCTCGCGCGACTCGACCACGCACGGCCCCGCGATGAGCGTCAGTCGCCCGTCGCCGAAGCACGCGCCGCCGACCTCGAAGGGTTCGATAGCTGTCCGGTTTAAATTCTCGCTCAACGTCTCTGGTCCTTTTCAAGTTCTCAATCACTGTCGCTTAGACTTCTCGCGCGCGGCTTGGCGGCGCAGGTCACGCAGGGTGTTCTCGGCGCGGTGGCGGTTCTCGTCGCGCGGCGCCTGCTCAAGGTAGGTTTCGAACTCTTTGATGGCCTCTTCCGTCCGCCCGGTCTGCTGGTAAAGGAGGCCGAGGTTGTAGTGTGCGAAGGCGAAGTCGCCGCCGCGCTGGTTGACGGCCTCGCGGAAGGCGGCCTCCGCGCCCGCGTAGTCCTTCTGCTGCACGAGCGCGAAGCCGAGACGGTAGTGCGCCTCGGGGTCGCGCCCCTTGTTCTGCTCGATGGCCTTGCGGAAGGCGTCGGCCGCATCGGCGGCGCGGCCGGGCGTTTCGATCAGGATGCTGCCGATCTGGTAGAAGGCGTCCGCGTACTCGCCGCCGTTGGCGTCGATGGCCGCGCGGTAGGCTTCCAACGCCTTCTCGTTCTCGCGCTGCTGCTGTAGGACGAAGCCGAGGTTGTACTGCGCGGTCGGGTACTTCCCTTCGCGCTGGCTGACGGCCGTCTGAAACTCCGGGATGGCGTCGCGGAACTGACCCTTGCGCATCAGCGCGACGCCGAGGCGGTTGTGCGCCTCGGGGAAGTCGGGCTGAAGCTCGACCGCCTGCCGCAGGTCGCGCACGGCCGCGTCGTAGCTGCGGATGGAGAGGAAGTACGTGCCGTTCTCGAAGAAGTCGGCGGCGGTGCGCGGCTGCTCGACGTGCGAGCCGAGCGGCGAGGCGTCTGCCGAAGAGAGCGTGCGGCCCAACGCCGCCTCCGACTCGCCGGCCGCACGGTTCGTTTGAACGTCCGCCAGCGCGGCCCGGCGCGCGGGCGAGCGCCGCAGCAGCACCGCGCCGAAGACGAGCAGCAGCGCCGCCGTGAGGATGACGACGAAAGAGAGCGGGTGCGTAATCAACTCCTTCCAGTCGCGCGCGGGCTTCGACCTCACGGCGCCCTCGGACGCGAGTCCGACCGGCACACTTTCATCATCCTCCGCCGCGTGAGTGGATGAGAAGAGCGTTCGCGGGATTGAAGGATGAGAATCGCCGTCATCCACGTCCGACGAGTCCGTCACGCCCTGCGCGCCCGAAGGCCGGCCCGACGTGTCGGGCACAACGTCTTCCGAGGTGGGCAGACCCAACTCCGTCGTCTGCGCGGCGCGGCTGCGGCGCAGGCGCTCGATGTCGATGACGAGACGGCCCGAGGGCGTCTCCGTCCCGGCGTCGCGCAGCGTCTCGAT
Organism: uncultured Pyrinomonadaceae bacterium; assembly: GCA_964246655.1. Lineage (GTDB taxonomy): Bacteria > Acidobacteriota > Blastocatellia > Pyrinomonadales > Pyrinomonadaceae > QHXN01. Next base: position 8,307 of record CAXTSK010000099.1, on the reverse strand, counting down.
GGTTGGAGCGCTGAAGCCGGCCGAGTGTTCGAGCCCAAGCCGCTCGGCCACGGCGAACAGCTCGCGCCGGAACTCGCCCGCGTCCGCGGGCCTCGCCTCGGCCGCCTTCTCCAACGCGTGGAGCACGACCGCTTCGAGCGCGGGCGGGACGGTCGCCACCAGCTCACGCAGCGGCCGAGGGCTCTCCGACGAATGCTTCAACGCGAGCGCGAGCGGCGAGACGCCGCCGAAAGGCGTCTGCCCCGTCAGCATCTCGTAGAGGATGACGCCCAAGCTATACACGTCCGACGCGGGGCTGAGCTGCGCGCCGTCGCACTGCTCGGGCGACATGTAGCGCGGCGTGCCGATCATGACGCCCGTGCCCGTCAGCGTATCCACGAGATTGCCTTCGTCGTCGGCCGCGATCTTGGCGATGCCGAAGTCGAGCACCTTGACGATGTAGGGCGAGTCGGGTCGCTGGACGAGGAAGATGTTGCCCGGCTTGAGGTCGCGGTGGATGATGCCGGCGTCGTGCGCGGCCTCGACGGCGGCGGAGATTTGCAGCATCAGCGAAACGGCGCGCGCCGGGTCGAGCGGCGCGTCGCGCGCGAGCACCTCGCGCAGGGGCCTGCCTTCGAGCAGTTCCATCACGAGGTAGACCAGCCCGTCGCGCGTCTCGCCGAAGTCTGTGACGGCGACGGCGTTCGAGTGTTGCAGGCGGCCGGCGGCGCGCGCCTCACGCCGGAAGCGCTCCTTGGCCGTGTCGTCGGCGACGAGGCGCTGGCTCAAGACCTTGACGGCCACGGGGCGCTCGATCAAAAGGTGCGTCGCGCGGTAGACAGTCCCCATGCCGCCCACGCCCAGCCGCTCGTCGAGCCGGTACTTGTCGTCGAGGACGAGCCCGAGCAGCGAGTCCGTCGGCTTCGGCGTCGCATCGGCCACGGTCGCGTCGGCGCCAAGCGGCGTCCCGTCGTCGGGGCAGAAGGTCTCGCCCGCGTCGAACTGCCGGAGACATTTCGGACACTGGAGCATATGCGTGACGTAGGGGAGTGCTTGAACTTGCGCGCTGATTTTACCTTAAAGCGCGCGAAGTAGTCGCCGGAGGGCGCGAAGTTTTTACGCGTGCCCCGCGCGACTTCGCGGCGGCCGTCTGAAAGCCCCGGAGGGGCTTCATGCCCATAGCCCTCATTAAACCGCCGAGCCCCGTAGGAGCGACATCACACATGCCGCCCCTACGGGGCTCGGGATTAGACCAAACACCGTGGCTATAAACATCCCGCTCCTCCGGAGCGGCGACCTTTTGCCCCGGGTCCCGGCGCCTTCTGGTTTCGATGCCTTCCCGCCGACTCACTCGGTGTTCGGGTTGACCTCTTCCTTGACCTCTTTAGCCTCTTCCCTCTCGACGCCGGGCAGGGGCGAGCCGGGCGGCGGCTCGCCGTGAATCTTCGTGTTCGTGCTCTCGAACTCGGGCTTCTCGTGCTCTCCCGTCATCGTGCCCTGACCCAAATCTTCGCCCATATGAAATCCTCCTGAAGGATTAGCCACAGAGACATAGAGATTAAATTCAACCTTTCAATTTCAAATCATTAAAACCCTCTGTGTCTCTGTGGCAATTCTGAAATTGACTGTTAATCGTCGCCGGCCAGAACCTGCGCGCGCTCGTGCGCCAGCGGCTCGGGCTCCGACTCGCCCGCGCCCTCGACCGCCGCGTCGTCTCGCATGCGGTTACGGTACGCCGCCCGGACGAAAGACGCAAATAGCGGCTGGGGCGCGAGCGGCTTCGACTTGTACTCGGGGTGGAACTGGCAGCCCAGAAACCACGGGTGCGCCTCGCGCGCAAGCTCCACCATCTCGACGAAGCGGCCGTCCTCCGAGATGCCGCTGAAGACCAAGCCCGCCGCTTCGAGCTGTGCGCGGTACTCCGGGTTGAACTCGTAGCGGTGGCGATGCCTTTCGCTGATCTCGGGCGCGCCGCCGTAGACCTCCTGCGCGAGACTCCCCCCCGACAGCCTGCACGTCCACGCGCCGAGCCGCATCGTGCCCCCGAGTTCTTCCACGTCAACCAGGTCGCGCAGCTTGAAGATGACGGGGTGCGCCGTCTCGGCGTCGAACTCGGTCGAGTCGGCGCCGCTCAGGCCGCAGACCGTGCGCGCGTATTCGATGACGGCCGTCTGCATCCCCAGACAGATGCCGAAGTAGGGCGTGCGCGTCTTGCGCGCGTAAGAGATGGCGCGGATCATGCCCGCGACGCCGCGCTTGCCGAACCCGCCGGGGACGAGGATCGCGTCGTAGTCGCGCAGGCGCTCCTCGTAGTCCTCGTCCATCAAACTTTCACTCTCGACCCAACGAACATCAACCCTTAAATTGTTCGCCACGCCGCCGTGCGTCAAAGCTTCGCGCAGAGACTTGTAGGAGTCTTCCAACTCGACGTACTTGCCGACGATGCCGATGGTGACGTTGCCCTTCGAGGGGTCGCGGATGGTCGCGACCAGCTCGCGCCAGCGCGTGAGGTCGGCGTTCGGCGCGCGGTCTTGCAGTCCTAAGGCAGAAACAATCTGGTCGTCTAAGCCCTGTTCATGAAAGGCGAGCGGCACCTCGTAAATCGTGTCCACGTCCTGCGCGGCGATGACGGCTTGCTCCTTGACGTTGCAGAAGAGCGCGATCTTCGAGCGGATGTCGCGCGGCAGCGTGCGGTCGGAGCGGCAGAGCAGGATGTCCACGGCGATGCCGATCTCGCGCAGGTCGCGGACGGAGTGCTGCGTCGGCTTCGTCTTCAGCTCGCCCGCGGCCGCGATGAAGGGGACGAGCGTGAGGTGGATGAAGACCGCGCCGTTCTGGCCGTTCTGCCGCTCTTCGTTCCCCATCTGGCGGATGGCTTCGAGGAACGGCAAGCTTTCGATGTCGCCGACCGTGCCGCCGATCTCGACGATGACCACGTCGGTCGAGTCCTTCTCGGCGACCGCGCGGACGGCCCGCTTGATCTCGTCGGTGATGTGCGGGATGACCTGAATCGTCTTCCCGAGGTAGTCGCCTCTACGCTCCTTCTCGATGACGGAGAGGTAAATGCGGCCGGTCGTCCAGTTGTTCGAGCGCGAGAGCTTCGCGTGCGTGAAGCGCTCGTAGTGTCCGAGGTCCAAGTCGGTCTCCGCCCCGTCGTCGGTGACGAAGACCTCGCCGTGCTGGAAGGGCGACATCGTGCCGGGGTCTACGTTGATGTACGGGTCGAGCTTGATGCAGGTCACGCTCAGCCCCCGCGCTTCGAGCAGGCAACCGATGCTCGACGCCGCCAGCCCCTTCCCCAGACTCGACACCACGCCGCCCGTCACGAAAATGTATTTAGGCATCCCCTCCCCCTTCGTCATTCGGCCTCAGACGTTTTCCCTCGGCGCCGGGCTCGTCGCCCTCGCCCTCCTCTTCCTGGTCGTCGTAATAGCCCGCCCGCAAGTCCTGCTGCACCGCCTCGGCCTTCGCCGCGCCGGGGTCTAAGACTTTTTGAATGCTCAGCACGCCCGCGCTCAACATCCCCGGCGCCTCGCGCACGCGCTGCTCGTACTCTTCCTCCGTCAACGGCTTCGGCTTCTTGCCCAAATAGGAGAGGCCGACGACCGCGCCGACGACGACGAGCACGATGATGCCGAGTCCGATCCAGTCACTCATAAGCTTCAGTTCCAAGTTCCAGGTTCAAGGTTCAAAGTTAATTCGCCTTCAACTTTGAACCTTGAACCTTGAACCTGGAACTCCTCCCAACATCTCGCGCACGCGCCGCAGGTCGTCTTCGGTGTCCACGCCGATTGACGGGGACGCCGCTTCGACGACGCGGATGGCGTGTCCGCGTTCGAGCACGCGCAGTTGTTCGAGCGATTCGGCGCGTTCGAGCGCCGTCTGGGGCCAACGCGCGTATTCTAACAAAAAGGCCCTGCGGTACACATAAAGCCCCGTGTGCTTGCGGAACGTGGCGAGCAAGTTCGGCTCGACTTCGAGCGCCGCGGCCAAAGAACCGTAGCGCCGCGCCGCCTCGCGCGGGTAAGGCACGGGCGAGCGCGAGAAGTAGAGCGCATGGCCGCGCGCGTCCACGACGACTTTGACCACATCCGTGCTGAGCACGTCGGCCGCCGTCTCGATGGGCTCGGAGGTGGTCGAGACCGCAGCACTTTCATCTTCCAACAGCGCGCCGACGGCGACCTCGATGGTGTCGGGCGAGATGAGCGGCTCGTCGCCCTGCACGTTGACGACCACGTCGCACTCTATCTGCGCGGCGGCTTCGGCGAGGCGGTCGCTCCCCGAGGCGTGGTCGGGGCTCGTCATCAAAGCTTCATGGCCCGCGGCCGTCACGGCTTCGTAGATGCGCCGGTCGTCGGTGGCGACCACGGCGCGCGAGACCGACGCGGCCGCGAGCGCGCGCTCCGCGACGTGGACGACCATCGGGCGTCCCTGTATCTCCAACAGAGGTTTTCCCGGGAGCCGGCTCGAAGAGTATCGTGCGGGGATGATGGCGACGACCGTGGGATTTGGAACAGGTGAGCCCGTGTGATTCACGGGACTACAAGATAACCCAACGGGCGGCGGGTGACAAGGGGAATTAGTGAAGGGTGAAGGGTGAAAGGTTGGGTGCGGGCGTACTTTCTCTTCACCATTCACTATTTACCATTCACCATTCACCCTTTTACCGCTTGTCACTCGTCACTCCCTAAGCTACCATCGGGCAGTTCCACTTTCATGGTTACGCCGTCACAAAGCAGGAAGAGCGAAGGCGAGCGGGCGCCGCTGAGGGCTGTCGAGAACATCCTTGAGCTGGTGGGCGGGACGCCGCTGCTGCGCTTGTCTCGCTTCGCGCCGCCGCCCGCGGCCGAGCTGTTCGCCAAGCTCGAATACATGAACCCGGGCGGGTCGGTCAAAGACCGCGCGGCGCTCGGGATGATTCTCGACGCGGAGCGTCGAGGCGTGCTCAAACCGGGCGCGACCGTCATCGAGCCGACCGCCGGGAACACCGGCATCGGGCTCGCGCTCGTCGGCGTGGCGCGCGGCTACCGCGTCGTGCTCTGCGTGCCCGAAGGGTACTCGCGCGAGAAGATGAAGATCATGGAGGCGCTCGGGGGACGGATTGAATACGTCCCGGCCGAGGAGGGCATGGAGGGCGCCGTCCGCCGCGCGCGCGAGCTGGCCGCGGAGACGCCCGGCAGCTTCATCCCGCAGCAGTTCGAGAACCCCGCCAACCCGCGCTTCCACGAGGAGACGACCGCCCGCGAGATCATCGAGCAGGCGGGCGGGAAGATCGACGCACTGGTCTTAGGCTGCGGCTCCGCGGGCACGTTCACGGGCATCACGCACGCCGTCAAGAAGGTCAACCCGGAGGTCTACTGCGTGCTCGTCGAGCCGGAAGGCTCGATACTCGGCGGGGGCGCGCCCGGCCCCTACCGGCTCGAAGGTATCGGCCAGCGCGAGTTCATCCCGCCGAACCTCGACCGCGCGGCGGCCGACGAAGTTCTAGCCGTCTCGGACGCAGAAGCTTTCGCCACCGTGCGGGAACTCGCGCGCACCGAGGGCGTCCTCGGCGGCGGCTCGACCGGCGCGGCCGCGGCGGCGGCAAAAAAGGTCGCCGAACGTCTCGGCGCAGGCCGCCGCGTCGTCACGCTCTTCCCCGACGGCGCCGAGCGCTACATGAGCCAGGGAATCTTTGATTAGTGAGCGGTGAGCAGTAAGCAGTGAGCAGCTACAAACTGTTCCCACTGCTCACTGCTTACTGCTCACCGCTCACTTAAGCTTATGGGTTTCTCAACAACAGCCATCCACGCCGGCAACGAGCCCGACCCGACGACGGGGGCGGTGACGGTGCCGATCTATCAGACTTCGACTTACCAGCAGGAGGGGTTGGGGCGGCCGCGCGGGGGTTACGAGTACGCGCGGACGCAGAACCCGACGCGGCTGGCCGTCGAACGGAACATCGCGGCGCTTGAAGGCGCGCGGTTCGGCTACGCGTTCGCTTCGGGGATGGCGGCCATCGACACGACGCTGAGGTTGATCAAGGCCGGCGAGCACGTCGTCGTCTCGGACAACACGTACGGCGGGACGTTCCGTCTGTTCAGCCGCGTGCTCGCCGACTACGGCATCGAGTTCTCTTACGTGGACACGACCGACCCGCTCAACGTCGAGGCCGCGCTCAAGCCGAACACGCGGATGGTCTTCGTCGAGACGCCGACGAACCCCGTGATGATGATTACCGACCTCAAGGCCGTCTCGGACATGGCGCACGCGGCGGGCGCGCGCGTCGTGTGCGACAACACCTTCATGTCGCCTTACCTTCAGCGCCCGATTGAGTTCGGCGTGGACATCGTCGTGCATTCGACGACGAAGTATTTGAACGGCCACTCTGATAGTGTGGGCGGCGTTGTGGTGCTTAATGATGAGAAGGATGCTGAAAAGCTCGCCTTCCTCCAGAACGCGGTCGGCGCCATACTTTCGCCGTTCGACTCGTGGCTGACCTTGCGCGGGACGAAGACGCTGGCCGTGCGGATGGAGCAGCACGACGCGACCGGCAGGGCGGTCGCCGCCTTCCTCGAAGAGCACCCGAAGGTGCAGAAGCTTTACTACCCGGGGTCGCTCTCGCACAAGCAGCACGAGTTGGCGAAGCGGCAGCAGAAGGGGTTCGGCGGGATGGTGGCCTTTGACGCGGGCTCGCTGGAAAACGCGCGCACTGTGTTAGAATCCGTCCGCCTCTGCACGCTGGCCGAGAGCCTCGGGGGCGTCGAGACGCTGATTTCGCACCCGGCGACGATGACGCACGCCTCCGTGCTCCCCGAAACGCGCGCGCGCCTCGGCATCACCGACGGGCTCGTCCGCATCTCGGTCGGCCTCGAAGAGACCGAAGACATCATCGCGGATTTGGATCAAGCGCTCGGCAAGTTTTAGTAAATAGTAAATAGTGAATAGTCAATGGTAAGGCGCAGACCTGTCCGCTCTTCACCATTCACCATTTACTATTCACCATTCACCACCTTATGTTCTTAGAGCTCTACGCCAAGACCAACGTGGGCCGCGTGCGCGCGGGCAACGAGGACAACTTCCTCGTGCTCGACCTGTCGGGGCTGGGCGCGTGGACGGGCTCGGACGGCGAGGCCATCCCCGACGGCCTCGGGCGCTTCGAGGTCGGGCCGAAGGGCGTCGTCCTCGTCGTCTCGGACGGGATGGGCGGCGCGCTCGCGGGCGACGTGGCGAGCCGCATGGCCGTCGAGACCGTCCGCGAGATGCTCCTCGGCGGCGACGGCGACGAGGAGGGCGACGGCGCCTGCGACCCCGACGCGCCGCTCGTCGAGTGCCTGCGGAACGCGACCGACTACGCCAACTTTGCCATCCACCGCCGCAGCCAGGAAGACCCGCACTGCTCCGGCATGGGCGCCACGCTCACCGCCGCCGCCGTCACGCAGGACGGCGTCGGTCTCCTCCAAGTCGGCGACAGCCGCGGCTACATCATCCGCGGCGGCCGCATCAAGCTCGCCACCAAAGACCAGTCGCTCGTCCAGCAGCTCGTGGACGTGGGCCAGATCAGCGAGCAGGAGGCCGAGACGCACATGTTCCGCAACGTCATCCTCCAGGCGCTCGGCGCGCAGCCGGAGCTTCAGCCGGTGACGGGGCGCGTCAAGGTCTTCCGCGGCGACGTACTCCTCCTGTGCAGCGACGGGCTCTCGGGCAAGCTCCGCGGCGAGGACATGCTCCGCATCGTGCAGGACTCGGGCGGCGACCTGAGGCGCGCGTGCGAGGCGCTGGTGGACGAGGCGAACGAGCGCGGCGGCGAGGACAACATCACCGTCGTCCTCGCGCGCCTGACCGGCGACGACCTGCCCCCTCCCGGCACCGACCGCATCACCGTCGAGCTGCCCGCGCAGGAGCCCGACGACACCATCGGACACGAAGACGACACGACGGAGAGGCTCTGATGCGGCGCCCGCTCGCAACGGCCCTCGGGCTGCTCGCGCTCACGCTGCTGGCCGCGGGTCTCTTCGAGGCGCGCGAGCAGCGGCGGCAGGACGAGTACGTCCGCGCCGTCACGCGCGAGGCGCTCGCGGGCGTCCCCGACGACTTCGACGCGAAGGTCACGGCGCTGCGCGACTACGTCCGTGCACACGTGCGCAACGTCGAGTTCGCGGGCCTGACCCGCCCGCTCCTGCGCGACACCGCGGCCGACACTCTGCGAACCGGTAAGGGGCGCTGCGGCGAGGCCGCCCGCGTCTTCGTCAACATGGCCCTCGCCGCGGGCATCCCGGCCCAACGCCACTACCTCGAAGGCGAGAACTCGCCCGTCGTCCGCGTCGGGCACAGGGCGGACGGTGCCGG